>VGYV01000478.1 GCA_016872855.1 Planctomycetota bacterium | reverse complement strand
CCCGCCCGCCAGCTCGTGGCCGCCGAAGGCATCGCCGTGGCCTACTCCCAACAGCCAACCGCCGACGCGCCCCGGCCGAAGGGCAAAGCCAAGGACGAACCGCCCGCCACCCTCATCGCCGTCCAGGGCGCCACGGGAAAGGTCCTCTGGCGCAAGAGCACCCCGCCCATCCGCGGCCTCTCCCTGGCTATTGACCAGCGCCGCGTGGTGTTCCAGACGGCCAAGACCCTCGACTGCCTGGACCTCGCGACCGGCAAGGACGTGTGGCAGGCGGAGCCGGGGGAGAAGAACGCCAGGACCCTGGTGGCGGCGGACGGCCTGGTGCTGCTCCTCGGCCGCGACACGCTCGAGGCGCGCGACGGCGCGACGGGCAAGGGGCTGTGGCAGAAGAAGGTCGTCCCCGGCAACAGCCTGGGCGGTGAGGACCTCTTCGTCATCAACGGCGTCGTCTGGCTGGGCATGTCGTGCGCCGACGAGAAGCAAAGCCCGTCCCGCAAGGGCCCCAACGCCCTGGCCATCGGCTACGACCTGCGCACGGGCGAGGAGCGGAAGCAGGTCTTCGCCGAGGGCCTCATCAGCCCTGAACACCACCACCGCTGCTACCGCAACAAGGCCACAAGCCGCTACGTCATCAGCTCGATGGAGGGCGCGGAGTTCCTCGACCTCGACGGGACGAATCACTCCCAGAACAACTTCATCCGCGGCGCCTGCAAGCTCGGCATGGTGCCCGCCAACGGCATGCTCTACGTGCCGCCCGACCAGTGCTTCTGCCAGCCCGGCGCAAAGCTCCTCGGCCTCGCCGCCCTCGCCCCCGCTGCCCAGACTCTCCCAGTGGCCGGCGAGCGCCTCGAACGCGGCCCCGCCTACGGAGCAGTCGGCAGTCAGCAGTCGCCAGTCGGCAGCAAGGAAGATTGGCCCACGTATCGGCACGATGCGGCCCGCCACGGGGCCACGCCCAGCGCCGTTGCGCCCGCGGTGACGGACGCCTGGCGCGTGAAGCTCGGCGCCGGCCTCACCGCCCCGGTCGCCGTCGGCGGCCGCGCCTATGTCGCCTCGCGAGACACACACACCCTCCACGCCCTCGAGCTGGGCACGGGCAAGCCGGCTTGGACGTTTGTGGCGGGGGGGCGGATTGACTCGCCGCCGACGATCCACGGGGGCCTCGTGCTGTTCGGGAGCGCCGACGGCTGGGTCTACTGCCTGCGAGCGAGCGACGGGGCGCTCGCCTGGCGCTTCCTGGCCGCCCCGGCCGACCGGCGAATCGCCTCCTTCGACCAGATCGAATCGCTCTGGCCGGTCCACGGCAGCGTCCTCGTGCGCGACGGGCTCGCCTACGCCGCCGCCGGCCGCTCGACCTATCTCGACGGCGGCATCCGCCTCTACGCCCTCGACCCCGCCACCGGCAAGGTGCTGCACCAGACGACCCTCTCAGGGCCGTTCCCCGACGGCGGCAAGACCGTGCCCCGCGACGTGTCGTTCTACATCCGCGGCGCCAACTCCGACGTGCTGGTGAGCGAAGGCGACGCCATCTACCTGCGCCAGAAGCGCCTCACGCCCTCGCTCCAGGAGCAGGAGCCGAAGATTCTCTCGGCGAAGGGCGAGGCCGACGCCGGCCTCCACGTCTTCTCCACCGCCGGCCTGCTCGACGACTCCTGGTACAACCGCACCTTCTGGATGTACTCGAAACGCTGGCCCGGCTTCCAGCTCGCCAACCAGGCCCCCAAGAGTGGCCAACTCCTCGTCGTGGACGAGCGGGCCACCTACGGCGTCAAGGTCTTCTACCGCCGAAACGTCCACAGCACGATGTTCTTCCCCGCCAAGGAGGGCTACCTGCTCTTCGCCGACAAGAACAGCACGGAGCCGCAGATCGTGGGCGAGGAGGGCGCGCGGAAGCCCATCCCCTGGCTCCCCCAGTCGGAGTTCGGGCGGAGGGAAGGCCCGCGGCGGCTCGATAGCCCGGCCTTCGGCCTCGACAAGATGATCGGCTACACGCGCGCCGAGCCGCCGCTGTGGACCCTCTGGCTCCCTGTACGCATCCGCGCGATGGTGAAGGCCGGCGGCACGCTGTTCGTGGCCGGCCCGCCCGACGAGCTCGACCCGAAGGACCCCTACGCCCCCTTCGAGGGCCACAGGGGCGCCCGCCTCGTCGCCGTGGCGGCGCCGGACGGCAAGAAGCTCGCCGAGCGCGCGCTCGACGCCTCGCCGGTCTTCGATGGCCTCATCGCCGCCGCCGGCCGCCTCCTCGTCGCCCTGGAGGACGGCAGCCTCCTCTGCCTGGCGGCCGAGGCCCGCTAAATGGTCTCTGTTGCGGAAAGGGCCGGAAGGAATACAGACCGCCTAAAGGCGGGACTACATGCCCGCGATTCGCCGCATGTAGTCCCGCCTTCAGGCGGTCGTCGTGCGCCAGGCTCAGGGGCCATGCCCGAATCGAATTGGGCCTTGACATCCACTCAGATGTGTGGTATACTGTGATCGTGGTGCGGCGGCGCATTCGCCGCCGCCACACCAAAGGGTCAGCCACGGACACGCTGGCCCAGTGGCTGTGACCAGACGGCCGCTGCATATCCACCCTTCTCCGCAAATCCTGATCTGCCTGCGGATTGTGGCCAGGACACCGGCCCACGGCGGCTCCGGTTCGTAGTGCGGCCTTCAGGCCGTACGGACACGGGCTGAGGCCCTCACCACGGCCGATGCCACCCAGGCCGGGTCCGGCCCAAAGGAGGTGCCATGAGGACATCGGGTTCGTAACACTTCAGCCGCGCTGAGTCCGTGTGGCACAGCCGCCTTCGGCTGTGCGGGCGATGGCGCGGCTGCCAGAGGGCACAGCCGAGGATGGCTGTGCCACACATCTGGCGCCCTGCAAGGAGCAAAGGAGAAAGCTGTGTCCGAAGAGATTGGGGTGGTCATCCAGATGTCCAAGTTCTGCCCGTTCTGCCGCGAGGAACGCAACCGCGAGGGTTGTCGCCTCTGGAGCGCGCAGTTCGAGGCCTGCGGCGCCGCCGTCAACCATCTCGCCCTGGCCCAGGTGGCCGAGGCGCTTCAGGCCATCGCTGCGCTCTTGGTCCGGCAGGGGGCAGCGGTCGCGGAAGACGTTCGCGCTTTCGCGCGAAAGCGCGACAGTCAGGACGAGTCACCCCCCTCCCCCCAGCCAATGAGGAGTTGAGCCATGTCAGATGCGACGGCAATCGAGAAGGTGATCGAGATGGGCCGCATCGCGGCCAGGCCGGTCGAGCCGGAGATCATGCGGTTCACCGTCAACCTGGGCCGGGAGGAGAGCCGGCCGACCGTCGTGGAGGTGAGCGACGTGCCCGCGGGGGACGTGCGGTGGCTGTGGCCCGGCAAGTTCCCCATCGGCAAGATTTCGCTCGTCGCGGGCGATCCGGGGCGCGGCAAGAGCCTGCTGGCCCTCGACCTGGCGGCACGCCTCTCGCGCGGCCGGGTCTGGCCCGACGGGCAGGCGAACACACTGCCCCCATCGTCCACCCTCCTCCTCACGGCGGAGGACGACGTGGGGGACACGGTGCGGCCCAGGCTTGAGGCCCTCGGGGCCGATGTCCGCTACGTCCGCTCGATGCGGGGCCTCTTCAGCGAGGGTTATTATAAAGGCTTCCAGCTCCCCCGCGACCTGCCGACCCTCGAGGAGGCGGTGACGGAGACCCCCGATGCGCGGCTGGTGGTGATTGACCCGCTGCTGGCGTTCCTGACGACCGGGACGGCGAACAGCAACTCGGCGTTGCGGGCGCTCCTGGCCACGCTTCAGGAGATGGCGGAGCGGTTGGGCTTTGCGGTCATCGCCATCTCGCACCTCACGAAGTCGTGCGGGGTGAGCCCCCTCTACCGAGCGATGGGCAGCCTGGCGCTCGTGGCCGCGAGCCGGGCGGTGTGGACCCTGTGGCCCGACCTTGACGAGCCGGAGCGGACGTTCTTCATTCCGCTCAAGTGCAACCTGTCGGCTGCGCTGCACGCCCACGCCTATCGCATCGCGGCGAGCCCATTGAACCCCAAGCAGCCGGTGGTGGTCTGGGAGCCGGAGCCGATACCGATGGCCCTGATGGCCACGAGCACGGCGCACCCCGTGTTCCGGGCCAAGGACCACGAGTGCGCCACGTGGCTGCGGGACGTGTTGAAGGGTGGCCCTGTGCCCTCCACCGACCTTGGGAAGGCAGCGCGCGAGGAGGGCTTCGGGCGCACCGTGTTCCGCCGGGCCAAGAACGCCCTGCGCGTCGTCACCTATCGCGACGGCGCCAGGGAGATGTGGTTCTGCCGGCTTCCCGACTGAGACCGCCTGCCCCCGGGGCCGGCCGCGCCTGCCGCCGGCCCCGGGGGCCTTCCCTCTGACCACTGGGGAAGTGGACGAAGCAGACCCTGCACACACCTGCGTTCGACACCCAACCTATACTTGTGTTGCATACGGCCCCCGGGTACGCTATAAGTGGTGGTGCCTGGGAGCCCACGGGGCAGGAGAGCGCGGTGGCTGCGCCACAACTCAGCGGCATCGAGCAGGCCATTGAGGACATCCGGGGGGGAGGCGTCCGCCTCGCCCTTGTGCAATGCCTTCTAGCCGCCTGTGGGTTCCACCGGGCGGCGCGGAGGCCACCCTATCAGCGTGTGGCCCGGGATGGAGCTGTCGTTCTTGCCTTCCCCCGCAACGAGAAGCCGATCGCCTTCTTCCCGTTCACCGCCCGCCAGCACCGGTGGCGGGAAGACGTTTACCCGTGCCTTCAGAAGTGCTGGGAGGCCGACTGGACGGAGACGGGAAGAGGCACTGGCCGAGCCTTTCTTGTCACCGAGAGGGACCTCCTCGCCTATGTGCTTCCGGTCCCGCCCCGGCCCGAGGAGCGAATCGAACCAGCACGTGTCCTGAGCTTCGATGCAGCCCGCACATGGTCCCGCGACCTGCTGCTTCTGCAAGAGGACACGATCAGCGCGCCCACCTACTGGGACTTCCTGCGCACGCCGACGGCCGAGGTGCGGGAGCGGGTCAACCGGAGCCTGCTAGGCGAATTGGAGGAATGGGCCAACGCACTTGCAGGGGACCTTGCCCAGCGCCGGCCCAGCCTCACGGCGGATGAGGCAGACGATCGCGTGAGGCGGATCCTCGACCAGCTTCTCTTCGTGCGGTTCTGCGAAGACCGACACGTTACCGCGCTAACCGAGTCGCTTTTCGACTTCCGGGGCGGACCGCTCGATTGGTCCAAGCTCCGTGGACTGATGGGACAGTACCGGCATATCCTTAACGGCGATGTCTTTGAGCCGGCGGCATTCCCCGATCGCATTGTGGACCCCGGCCTTCTCCACAACATCCTCCTGCGGCTCTACCAGGACTACTCCTTTGAGGTCATCCCAAGCGACGTCCTCGGCCGAACCTATGAGCAGCGCCTCGCGCTGCGCCTGGAGTGGGACCCGCCGAAGGCTCGATACGTGGAGGACGAAGCGCTACGGAAGCAGTATGGCATCTACTACACCCCGGAGCCCATCGCGGCCTACCTTGCACGGCGCGCCCTGGACATCTGGCTCCCGCGTGCCACGAAGCGCCTTGAGGACATTCGCCTGCTCGACCCGTGTGCCGGTTCGGGGACCCTGCTGGTGCAGGGCTTCCGGGCCATCCTCGAGAAGCTCCTTGCGGCTCGGGGCGCAGGGACCACTGGCATTCCGATAGCAGAACGGGCACACTTGCTCGGACAGTGTGTGTTCGGGCTCGACATCAAGCGGCTTCCACTTGAGCGAAGCGCGTTGGCCTGCTACTTTGAGGCCCTATCAGGCCGTGGCGTGGTTTCTGGCCAGAGGCTCCTTCCTCCTCTTCTCGATCGCAACCTGCGGGAAGGAGATGCACAGGCCCTGTCCCGCAGCCTCCCGGACGGCCTCCAGGCCGACGTCATCCTCCTGAACCCGCCCTACACGGGCCATCGGAGCGCCTCGGCACCGTGCTGGCGAATCCTGCGAGAGGCCATCGAGCATCTACCTGAGAACGGGGTTCTGGGTGCCATCGTGCCGGATGCCGTGCTCCGCAACGAATGGTTACGAGATCTCCGCAGGAGCATCCTCGACTGGGTCGCGATCGAGGAGTTTGGCCTCATCCGTACCAAGGTGTTCCCCGAAAGCGAGATTCGCCCCGTTACGCTCCTCCTGCGGAAGGTCAGGGCTGCGGATGCTCGCATGGGGCACGTTCCCATGTCAGTTTTCATCCGCTCTATCGACCCGGCAGTGGAGCCTACCCCAATCGCGCGAACGGCTAACCAAGCATCCCTGGTGAGGCCCCCGTTCTACGCCTTCAACGTTCACGTACCCGACGCGATCTCGGATCTGCAGACGCGATTGCTCGATACGGGGCGCTTTCGACCACTAGGAGACTTCGTCACGTGCATGCACGGCGTCGTCAACCCGCCGCAGGGCACAGTGTACAAGGAGGATGCGGAGTCGGGCGCCACAGATTCCGATGGAAAGAGATACCTCAAAGGGAAGGACATCCAGTCGTTCTGCGCGACGTGGCGCGGATGGTGGATCGACTACCGCAAGGCGCAAGAGGGCACAAAGGGAACCAAGGATTCGGCTCGGCGTCCCGAGCTGTTCGAGGCGCCCTGCAAGCTCCTGGTAAGACCGGCATGCGGAAGTCAAGAGCGATTTTCGATGCA
>VGYV01000477.1 GCA_016872855.1 Planctomycetota bacterium | reverse complement strand
CCCCGCAGGGGGCGGCAGAATGCCCTGGCGGCCGGCGCTTCTGTCGCCCCTGCGGGGGCTGGACCGTGGGCCGCCAAGTCCACGGGCTTACGCCCGTGGCTACCTTCTGACGCCCCTGACGGGGCTGGGAGCCCTCATCCCCAGAGATGTGGGCAAAGATCAGGCCAGGTACGGGCTGAAGCCCGCACTACGAGCGCCCTGTTGCGTCGCGGCGGCAATTGTGGTAGACGAATGCCAGGAGGTGTGACATGCGGACCACGGCCGAGCGGCTCCTGGTGCTTCTCCTGCGGATGGTGGGCGGGATGGAGTGTCTCGCCATCTTCCCCGCGCTCATGCCCCGAACCTGGATGGCGCTCGTCCACGAGCACATCGGCCTGGGGCCGTTCCCCGAGGGGCCGGTCGTCGAGTACCTCGCCCGGTCGCTCTCGGCCCTCTACGCGGTGAACGGCGGGCTGATGCTCGTGGTGTCCACCGACGTGCGGCGCTACGCCGCCCTTGTCACGTTCTCCGCGGCCGCCGCGGTGGCCGCGGGGCTTCTGGTCCTCGTGACCGACCTGTCGGTGGGCATGCCCTGGTGGTGGACCGCGGGCGAGGGGCCATTTCTCATGGCCTTCGGCGTCGTGCTCCTGACCTTGCAGGCGCGGGCCGGGCGGGCATCCGGCGGGCCCTCAGCCCCGTCCTGCTGAATGCGCCGTCGCGCAGCCGTCGGATGTTGATCCTGGGAGGGTGTGGTGGCGGCATCCCAGCACCTTCTTCGGAGCCCACACGATGCTCACGTCCACACAGGTGAAGGCGGCTGCCCGAGAGTGCGGCGCCGACCTCGTCGGGATCGGCTCGATGGACCGCTTCGGCGGGGCGCCCAAGCAGTTCGACCCCCGGCACATCTTCCCGGAGGCCCGGGCCATCATCGGCCTCGGCTTCCGCATCCACAGGGGACTCCTCCGCGGCATCGAGGAGGGGACGCTCTTCTCGGCCTACCCGACCCTCGGCTATGCATGCATCAACGATGTGCAGGCGCCCCTCGCGCTCCGCGAGCTGGGCAACTTCCTCGAGGACCACGGCTACGAGGCCGTGCTCTACCAGAACACGATGGTGCGCCTGGGCTGCGGCGCCGGCAAGGCTGTGGCGCCCGACAAGCCGAAGCCCGACGTCTTCCTCCACTTCCGCATCGCCGCGTTCCTCTGCGGCATGGGAGAGGTCGGCTACAGCAAGGTCTTCCTGTCCCCACAGTTCGGGCCGCGGCAGCGTCTGGCCTTCATCCTCACCGACGCGCCGCTCGAGCCCGACCCCCTCTTCGAGGGCAGGCTGTGCGACCGCTGCATGAGCTGCGTGAAGGACTGCCCCGCCCGCGCAATCTCCCGCGACCGAACGGTCAAGGTCACGCTCGCCGGCCGCCAGGTCGAGTGGGGCGAGCTGGACCTCACGAAGTGCGCCGCCGTCTACCAGGCCGGCACCCCCGAGTTCAGCCCCTTCATGACCGAGGAGGTCGCCGACGCGATGCGAACGGTCCTCGCGTCGGGCCAGGACCCGACCGGCCACGGCATCTGGAGCTTCATCAAGGAGAAGATGCCCTACAGCCGCAACGCCTGGGAGAGCTATCACCACCCCGCCTGCATCTGCGGCGCCCGCGGCTGCATCCGCGCCTGCATGATCCACCTCGAAGACCAGGGCCGCCTCCAGAACCGCTTCCACCACCCCTTCCGCAAGCGCGAGCCGTGGCGACTCTCCGCCGAAGGGGGTTGACCCGCAGACGCGGACGGCGAGCGCCGCGCTCGTCAGCCGGCATAGAGGACCTCGGCGCTGTTGAGGATGGCGCGACGGCGGAAGGGGTTGCGGATGCAGTCCTTCTCCACGAGGTCCGCCTCGCGGCCGAAGATGGCCTGAAGCTCGTCGAGGATCTCAACCCGGTTGTCGAAACCAATCCCCCGACCCGGCGCAAACGTGACGAGGACGTCCACGTCGCTGTCCGGGCCGAAGTCCTCGCGCAGCACGGAGCCGAAGAGGGCGAATTCGGCGATCCCCCACTTGCGGCAGAAGGCGGCGATCTTATCCAGCGCTATCTCGACTCTTGGCGTTGCCATTGGCTGCGAACCTCATCGGGCCCTGCCTGGAGCGTCCCGAACACTCCCCACGCCATTAGTATACCTCCGCGAGCTTGGATTGCAGTACCCGGTGCCCTGCCTCCCGTTGCACTTCCTCGCAGGCGGGGCTATAATCCTCCCAACGCCAAGCGAGGATTACAAGTGATGCGCCCCTTCTATGCTGTGCTCTTCCTTGCGATTTGCCCGGCTCTCGCTATCGGGATGGAACCCGGCGTGTTCCCGCGAGCACAGTGGCAGGAGGCGTCGCCCCAGTCGCAGTGGGTGGACCCTGCGAAGCTCAAGGCCGCCCTGGACCTCATGGAGAGCACGTTTGGCCCGGAGGGGGCCAGACAACTCGCCATTGTCCGGAATGGCTATCTGATCTGGAAAGGCCCTGACTGCGACGCCTGTCACGAGCTGTTCTCGGCCACAAAGGTCTTCACCAGCACGCTCCTGGGCCTGCTGATTGCCGACGGCAAGTGCACGCTCGACACGCGGGCCGTCGAGCACCTGCCCCACCTCGCCGGCGAGCATCCCGTCTACGCCAGGCTCACGTTGCGGCACCTCGTCTCGATGACCGGCGGCTACCACGGAAAGGTCGCAAGCATCGAAAAGGGCCAGGAGTGGGGGGACCCGATCCTCTACGTTACGGCGCCCGACAAGCCGGAGTTCGAGCCGCCCGGCTCACAGGTCGCCTACAACGACCACGACGTGCACCTGCTCGGCCGCATCCTGGCCACCCGCATCGCCAAGGAGCCGCTGAAGGACCTGTTCAAGCTCCGCATCGCCGACCCCATCGGCATGACGCGGTGGGACTGGGGCGTCTGCGGCACGGTGGACGGGATGATCCACTACAACGCCGCGGGCACGCCCACCCTCAAGGGCGGCGGCGGGGTCCAGACCACGCCCCGCGAGCTGGCACGCCTCGGCCTCCTCTACCTCAACCGCGGCAACTGGAACGGCAAGCAGTTGCTCCCCGCGGCGTTCGTGGACGAGGCGACTTCGACCCAGGTGCCCGCCACAATGCCGGGCCGCAGCCGCGCCCTCCTCGGCGGCGCCTACGGCTTTTACTGGTGGACGAATGGCGTGATGGCGAGCGGCAGGCGCCGCTGGCCCGCTGCCCCGCCCCGAACCTACGGCGCCCACGGGGCGAGCACCAACTTCTGCGTCGTCGTCCCCGAGTGGAACATGGTCCTCGCGCGGATGGGCAAGGCCCCCATCCCCGGCACTTATGCCCAGCAGGACGAAGTGTGGAACGCCTTCTTCGCCCTGCTGCGCTCTGCCCTGTGAATGAGGCAGAGGGAGGGGAGTCGCAGAGGCACACCACGGAGACACGGAGGACGCGGAGAATGCATCGAGAAGAGCGAACCTTCGACTTCTGCACAGGCAGCCACAGGGTCTGTCATGCCGAGCGAAGTCGAGGCATCTCTCTTGGGCCTCAGGAGAGGAGAGATTCCTCGACTTCGCAAGGCTCCGCTCGGAATGACCGTGCTACGGCGCTAGTCGCTCCCCATGCGCGAGTCGGCAAGGCTGCCACCCGCAAGCCTCCTGGCCTCTCCCCCTCTTGTCTCCGTGCTCTCCGTGTCTCCGTGGTGAGTCTCCTTCTGGCGGCCCTCGCGGCCCAGGGAGCCACGCCCATGCAGCGCAAGACCGAGGTCTCGATTCGCGGCGACGCCTTCCTTATCAACGGTCGCCCCACCTACGAAGGCCGCTCGTGGCAGGGGAAGAAGATCGAGGGGCTGCTCCTCAACTCGCGCATGGTCCAGGGCATCTTCGACGATATGAACCCCGAGACCGTGCCGAAGTGGGCCTATCCCGACACGAAGAAGTGGGACGCGGAGCGGAACACCCGCGAGTTCGTGGCGGCCATGCCCGAATGGCGACGGCACGGCCTCCTGGCCTTCACGATCAACCTACAGGGCGGAAGCCCCCAGGGCTACTCCCGCGACCAGCCCTGGCACAACTCCGCCCTCACCGAGACGGGCGACCTGCGGCCCGACTACATGGCCCGCCTGGAGAAGATCCTCGACAAGGCCGGCGAGCTGGGCATGGTCCCCATCCTCGGCATCTTCTACTTCGGCCAGGACCAGCGGCTCAAGGACGAGGCGGCGGTGAAACGCGCCCTCGACAACGCCCTCGACTGGCTCTTCGCCCGCGGCTACCGCAACATCCTCCTTGAAGTCAACAACGAATGCGACGTGGCCCGCTACGACCACGACATCCTGCGGCCGGCCCGTGTCCACGAGCTGATCGAGCGGGTGAAGACCCACACGCGGGATGGCCGCCGCCTCCTGGTCGGCACCAGCTACGGCGGTGGCACGATTCCGAGGGAAAACGTCGTCCGCGCGTCCGACTTCCTCCTCATCCACGGCAACGGCGTGGGCGACCCCGCCCGCATCGCCGAAATGGTCCGACGCACCCGCAAAGTCCCAGGCTACCGCCCAATGCCCATCCTCTTCAACGAGGACGACCATTTCGACTTCGACAAGCCGATGAACAACTTCCTCGCCGCCATCGGCGAGTACGCCTCCTGGGGCTACTTCGACCCCGGCAAGAGCAACTACCTCGA
Source organism: Planctomycetota bacterium (assembly GCA_016872855.1). GTDB lineage: Bacteria > Planctomycetota > PUPC01 > DSUN01 > DSUN01 > DSUN01. The sequence goes on along the minus strand of VGYV01000477.1, from coordinate 1,982 downwards.
CGGCTACCAGTGCCCGCCCGCGAACTGGGGCATCAACACCCCCCGCAAGCGCGCCTTCTTCGCAAAGCTCAAGGAGATCACGGGGGAGTAGGGCACCCCCCACCCCGCCCACGCCACTTCAAGCCCGACGAGCCGGTGACGCACGAGAAGGCCAGCAGCTCTACGTCGCCGGTCGAGATGGGGTAGCCGTCATCGTCCGCGGCTTTTGAAGCGGTGCCGCCGCCTCCCCCTCGCGCCAGTGTGGCTCAGAGTCGCTCAGACTCGCTCAATCGCCGTTTGGCGATTCTCGCCCTTCCGGCTCAGAGTCGTCCAGTGTTTGCCAGAGTCGCTCACACTTGCGCACACGCGCACACACCCGCCCGGGGGGCGCCCCCCACCAACCCTTCACAAGTGCATAACTCACTGTCATTACTGCCTTTAGAAACTATCTCAGAACCCACGTGGGCTGCCGCGCGCACGGGGGCGCGCGCGTGTGTAGACTTTTCTGGACACTCCTGATGTCGCGAGGGGTTCTGAGGCGCGCTCTCTCCCCCCAGTACAACGAATCTGGTGCCCCACTCGGCGCGGGTGGAAATCCGCAAGGGGCCGTGAAATCTGTGAGTCGGTGTGGCTTGGGGTGGGTTGGTGTCAGGTCCGTAACACTTCAGCCGAGTGAAGTGGAGGTTTGGAGTGCGGCCTTCAGGCCGTATCCTGCGCCCCAGATACGGGCTAAAGCCCGCACTCCGAACTCGGCGCGCCATCCGAGGACGACGGTTGGCTCTCCACTTCATTCGGCTGAAGTGCTACTCAGGTCCTTACTTTCTACGGCTCATCCGCCTGAAGCATACTTGGGGTCGGCGCGCGTGCCGGCCCCCGGCGGGCGTCGGCTGCGGCGGGATAGCCTTGGTCCCTCGTGGCCTTCCTTCTTGGGGGGTCAGACACGGGTGAGGGCGTTCTCGCTGACGAAGAGGTTGCGCGCCCGGAAGCTGGGCGGGCTCTCAACAAGGAGGATGGCCCGGAGGGCAGCGAGGGGCGATGCGAACCAGGGCCGGTGAAGCGCCCGCTCTTGCCCAGCGGTCCAGGCCGGGACCGGCAGGTCGAAGCGGCGGGCCAGCTCCTCGGCAGTGGCCGCCAGATAGGCGTCCTGGACCCGCCCACGGTCCTCAAAGTGAGGCGCGAGCAAAGGTGGCGTCGGGGCCAAGGCGGCGGCCCCAGGCGCCGCATAGAACCCGTCGAGAAAGTTGGCAAGGCATCGGTCGAATGAGTCGCCGCTGAGGGTCAGCTCCGCGACCTCCGCGAGCGTCTGCCGCCTCGTGTGCTTGGGACGGGTCCGTCTTCCGCGTGCAGGTATGTACACCCTACCACCTGCTGCCACGCTTGCTTTCTTCTCGCGCTCACTGCAAGCGGGGAGCAGTTTGGTGTAGGGGTTCTTCTCGCCCTTCATCTTCGAGAAGTCGTAGTGCTTTCGCATAGCGTCCCCAGCATATGCCCACGCCGCGGCGGCGTCAACCACATTCATTTCCTTTGAGCACGCTCCCAGTTCGTAGTGCGGCCTTCAGGCCGTATCGTGGCCTGGGGCTGGACCCACAGGATACGGGCTAAAGCCCGCACTACGAACGTGCCCCCCGCTGGGGCCTTCCCTTCGCAAACACTCATTCGGTCTCCGGCGGCACGGTGCCGTATTCCCAGCCTTTGGTGAAGGGGCCGGCTTCGGGGGGCTCGGGGAGGGGGCCGGGGGTGAGTCCCCCGAGCGCCAGCAGCCCCGCCGTCAGCGCGAACGACCCCAGGGCGACCACCATCCCCAGATCACATTTCATCAGGGCGACGTCCTTAGAAACTATCTCAGAACCCACGCGGGCTGCGACGCCAGCGATTCTGGCCGCAGGCAAGGAGCGAGGAGGAGGCGATGCAACGGAGAGCATCGGTGACGACGAACGACACAGCCTGCGGCCAGAAGTCGCGGCGTCCCTTCGGGTTGCGGCGGCAGCGGGGCGGCTGCTGCG
>VGYV01000476.1 GCA_016872855.1 Planctomycetota bacterium | reverse complement strand
GCGCGTCTAGTCCTCCAGGTCAGCCTTGTTGGCCGGTATCTCGATCGTGACCGGGCAACGCTGGCCACGATGAGCCAGATACACCGCCTGGCCCTGCGGATGGCCGAGGCGATGGGGCGGAGGGACCTGCCGGCGTTCGGGGAGCTGGTCGGCGCGGCCTGGGAACTCCACAAGCAACTGAATCCCGAGGCGACCAACCCCATGATCGAGGGCCTCATGGCGCGCGTGCGGCCCCACGTCCACGGCGCCCGAATCGTGGGAGCCGGCAGCGGCGGGTTCCTCCTCATGGTCTGCAAGTCGCCGGGGGATGCGGCAGCGGCCCGGAGGATGCTTGAGGCGGAGCCACCGAACGAGCGCGCGCGGTTCTTCGACTTCGAGGTCAGCCGGACGGGCCTTGTGGTAACGGCCTGCTGACCCGCTGTTTGTGCTGCGGTCCGTTTGCATTCCCGCCGCGGTTCTGCTACCATTTTGCCCCATGTTGGCGGCCGGCGCTGGGCAACGGCAGGAGGCGAGATGCGGCAAGGTCTGCACACGGCGATGCTCGGGGCGATGGTGGCGGGCGCGCTGTGCGCCGGCGAGGCGACCGATGCGCCGCCGCCCACCCACGCCGAGGAGAGCCACAGGGTGGTCGAGGCCATCGCCCGCCTCAAGCTGCCCGACCGCCGCGACCGCCTCCAGGCCCTCGAGACGATCAAGCGCTTCCCCGACAAAGCCATCCCCTGGCTGATCAAGGCCGCACGCAACGACGATGCGCTCTTCCGCGCCCGCGTGGCCAACGCCCTCGGCCTCGTGGGCAAGGGCGACCGCGACGCCGCCTGGGCGCTCACCGTGCTGCTGCGGGACCCCGACACGTTCGTGCGCCGGGAGGCGATTGCCGCGCTGGCCAAGGTGGGCGACGCCTCGCACGTGGCGCAGCTCGAGCCGCTGCTCGAGGACCGCTCCGAGGCGGTGCGGGCCGATGCGGTGGCGGCCATCGTGGCGCTCCAGCCCGAGCGGGCGGCGGAACGGCTCCTGGCCTGGCTGAAGCACCCGGACGCGCGGGTGCGCCGGACCGCGCTGGGCGAGCTGTTGCGCCTCAAGGAGGCCGGCCTCGCCCCCGCCCTGCCGGCGCTGGCGAAGGACGGCGACGCCGGCGTCCGCGGCGATGCCGCGGCGGCCCTGGCCCAGGTGGCCGGCAAGGAGGCCGTGCCCACGCTCATCGGCCTCCTGGCCGACCCCGACCCCTACGTCCGCGCGACCGCCATCGTGGCCCTCAAGGACCTGCGGGCGGGCACCGCCATCCCCCGGCTGCTCGACCTCCTGGCCGACAAGAACGAGGAGGTGCAGGCCGAGGCAGTGTCGGCCCTCGGCGCCCTCCAGGCCAGGACCGCGGTGCCTGAGCTCACCCGGCTGCTAGCGTCGCCCTCACGCCAGCTCCGCGAGCGGGCCGCCGTGGCCCTGGGCCTCTTCCGCGACCAGGCCCGCGGCGCTGTGCCCGGCCTCATCCTGCTCCTCGCCGACCCCGACGAAGGGGTCCGCCAGAAGGCCGACCTCGCCCTCCGCCTCATCCTGCGGGCCAACGTCGGCTTCCAGGCCGGCGGCTCTGTCGAGCACCGCCAGCAGGCCATCGTCAAGTGGAACGACGTCTGGCGCAAGGCCCAGGCCCCGCCCAAGGGCAAGTGACCAGCAAAAAAGACACCCGCTGTCTTTTTCCCCATCCCCACTCCTTTCGTGGATGCATGTGCCATATTGCCAAGTGGTTACACCGAAAGCGGTCCGCGCGTGGCAGAAAAAGACAGCGGGTGTCCTTTTTACAAGGCAAGTGATCCCTCCCCGCACGGGCCATAAGAAAGCACGGCTGGCCGAGGCCAGCCGTGCGGCGATTCGAGCTTCCCCTCCCCTCATCCTACCATCAGGGGCGCCCACCACCGGGGCGTCCGCCGCCAGGACGGCCACCACCGGGGAACCCGCCGCCAGGACGACCGCCGAAATGGCCACCAGAGTGGTGGTGCGACCTCCATCCCCCGAGCGAGAAGCTCACGCGAGGCCAGTAGGAGTAGGTGTAGAACGGGTAGGGCCGTATCCAGTAGTAGGCCGACGGCCACGTGGCGGTGTAGTACGAGCCGACGTAGGGCCAGTAGGAGTAGCCGTAGCCGTAGTACGGCACGGTTGGGTAGTAGGGCACGATGGGCCGCGAGGCGTAGTAGGCGGCGTAGGTTTGGATGGGCTCCGGGGCCTTCTGGGCTTCGGCCTCGGCGGCCTCGCGCTTGGCGCGGGCGGCCTCGACCTCGGCCTTGAGGGCGTCGTACTTTGCCGCCGCCTCAGGCGTCATCCATTGCCCGTCGCGCTGCACAAGTCCCCTCGCCTGCATCTCCTGTTCGGGCGTCATCCACTTCCCGTCCACCATCCGATGGCCCAGGGCTTTGTGGGCGCCCTCGTGGTCCGGCTTCAGGGCGACGGCCTTGCCGAACTCGTCCTTCGCCTGGTTCCTCAGGCCGACGCTCTGCGCCCAGAGGCCAAGCTGGTAGTGGGCATCGGCGTCGTCCTCCTTGATGCCCGCCGCGCGCTTCAGGTATTGCTCGATGGGCGACTCTTTCTTCTCGATCCGCGCGACCGCATCCTTCGACACGCGCACCTCGCCCACGGGGAGCGTGATGACCACGCCGTCCTTGGTTTCCGTGACCTTCCCCTCGAGCGAGCCGCCGTTCTTCAGGTGCACCACGTCGCCGACCGCGGGCAGGGCGAAGAGGGCCGCCGCCAGGATGAACGCAACTGCTTTCATGGCCGCACCTCCTGTGTGAAGTGGCATACCCAGCCCCCGAACGGATTATAGCGCCGGCGGGGTGGAGAGTCAACGACATAGTTGCCATTGAGTCTGGTCCCGAATCCGGGGGTTCCTGAATGCAGTCTGGAATCGTCGTCGCTGTCGTCCTCGTCGTCGAATCCTGGTCAGGGGGAAAGGCCAAGAGTTGGACGACGAGGACGACGACGAGCACGAGCGACAGGCCGGAAGACCTCCCCGGAATCGGGGCCAGACTCGTTGCCACACTCACTTGACCCGGCACGCCGCAATGATTACCCTGAGAGGTACGGGGGACATGCCTCCGCGGCGGGAGGTGCGCGTGGGAACAGGAGAGCGGCTGTGCGAAGCGCCACGGTGGTTCTCGTCTGCCTGGCCCTGCTCGCCGTCGGCTGTGGCGAGGGGGACGGCAAGGGCGGCGCCGGGCAGGGGGCGCGGCCGGCGCTGGCCGGCAAGAGGGCGGTCCTCGTCATCGCCCCGAGGGATTTCCGCGACGAGGAGCTTCAGGAGCCGCTCAAGCTCCTGCGGGCGAGCGGCTGCATGGTGGCCATCGCCTGCTCCTCGCTCGACGAGGCGGCGGGCATGAAGGGCGCGAGGGTGAAGCCCGGGATGCTGCTGAAGGACGTGAAGGCCGCCGACTTCGACGCCGTCGTCTTCGTCGGCGGCGTGGGCGCGAGCGTCTACTTCGACGATCCGACGGCCCAGGCCCTCGCAAGGCAGGCCGCCGCGGACGGGCGGGTCGTCGGCGCCATCTGCGTCGCCCCCTCGATTCTCGCCCGCGCCGGGGTGCTCAAGGGCAAGCGGGCGACCGCCTGGAGTTCGCAGAAGGACGACCTTGAGCGTGGCGGCGCGCTCTGGGCCGAGGAGCCGGTGGTGCGCGACGGCAAACTCGTCACGGGCAACGGCCCCGAGGCCGCCAAGCCCTTCGCCGAGCTGCTGGTCGAGGCCCTTGGGGAACCGGCCAGCCCGTGAGAGAGGGTGAGGCCATGCGCGAGGAAGGCACCGTCGTGGGCATGGAGGGCCGCCTGGCCCGCGTGCGCATGAAGCCCGGACCCGAATGCGGCCGGTGCTGCGCCTGCTCCGCCCTCGGCGGGGGCGACCGCGAGCTGGAGATCGAGTCGGGCCTTCCCCTCCGGGTCGGCTCCCGCGTGGTTGTCGAGATTGCCCAGGGCAGCCCCTGGCTGAGTGCGCTCCTCCTCTTCGTCCTCCCGCTGGCAGGCCTGCTCTCGGTCATGATCGTCGGCGCGCAGACCGGAATGAACCAGTCCTCCGCGCTGGCTCTCAGCTTCGGCGTGCTCGCGGCTCTCTTCGCCCTCGCCGCCGCGATTGACAGGAAGCTCGTGCGCCCGCGACAGAAGCCGCCGGCCATTGTTGAAGTCCTGGAGCCCGAGCGATAGATGGAACTCAGGGGTTTGTATCCCTTGGGTCCCTTTGGTCCCTTGTGTCCCTTTGAGGAACCCCAATGCCAAGACCAAAGCGTGGGAAGGTCACGGCCCCCACCCCCGAGCGCGTCATCCGCGTGGCCTTCATCGGCGCGGGAGCGCGCGCCACGATGTCGCACTATCCCTCGATCCGCGACCTGCCGGGCGCCGAGCTCTGCGCCATCGCGGAGCTGGACGCAGGGCGGATGCGCAAGGCCGCCGAGCAGTTCGGCGTCAAGGCCACCTACGCGAGCCACCGCGAGATGCTCGAGAAGGAGCGGCCCGACGTCGTCTACGCCATCATGCCGCCCCACCACCTCTACGACGTGGCGTTCGCCGTGCTGAGCGCGGGCTGCCACCTCATCATCGAGAAGCCGCCCGCCGTCACGACGGAGCAGACCCGCCAACTGGCCGTCCTCGCCCGCAAGAAGGGCCTCATCACGGGCGTGACCTTCCAGCGCCGCTACTGCCCCGTCGTCCGCGCGGCCAAGAAGCTCTGCGAGGAACGCGGCCCCGTCCACTCTGCCGTCGCCACATTCTACAAGAACAGCGTCGGCGCCGGCCCCTACTACGGCGGGGCGATGGACATCCTGACCTGCGACGCCATTCACGCGGTGGACACGCTCCGCTACCTGTGCGGCGGCGAGGTGAAGAGCGTGGCGAGCGACGTCCGCCGCCTCCTCGCCGACCACTTCACCGCCCACTACGCCCTCGTCCGCTTCGACTCCGGCGTCACAGGCGTGCTCCTGACCAACTGGATGACGGGCCGCCGCTTCTTCACCTTCGAGGTCCACGGCACGGGCATCTCCGCCTTCGGCGACCCCGAGGAGGGCGGCCGCGTCTATGCCGACAACAAGAAGGAGCCGCTCCGCACCCTCGAGCCCTTCGAGCTGGCCGCAAGCAAGGAGCCGTACCGCGCCTACGGCGAGTACGACATGAACGCCCACTTCCTCTCCTGCATCCGCCGCGGCGTCCAGCCTGAGACGAACTTCGACGACGCCGTGAAGACGATGGAGCTTGTGGACAGGGTCTACCAGTCGCAGATATGATGCGGCGCGGCCAACGCGCCCATCTTGGCCTGCGTGATGGCCATTCGGCAAGCGGGACACACAGGAGTGCCGGGATGCCGCCTGCATCAAGGAGCGTCAAGCCCTGGAGGCCAAGAACCATGCCGCTTCGCGCATCAGCATTGGGCCTGGCACTGCTGGCAGCGCTTCTGCTCCCCCGAGGGCCTCTCCGCGCCGCGGAGGCGCAGCTCCGCGCGGAGCTGGCCCAGGCCAAGGCGGAGATCGAGCAGCTTCGCAAGGCGCTGGCCCAGTCGCATAGGGAGATCGATCAACTCAGGGACAAGGTTGCCGCCCGCCAGCAGGAGCTGGCCAGGGCGGCCAAAGAGCTTGAGAAGCTGACAAGGGAACTGCAAGACGCCAATCGGATCATCGAGAATATCAGGGCGGCCGATCCCAGGTTGTTCCCTGGCAAGCCGCTGCCGTGGCCCGAGCCGCGGAGGCCCGAGAAGCCCCTCCAAGCGAAGGTCACGGGGGTGGACAAGGCTCTCGGCCTCGTCATCATCAACAAGGGCCAGCGCGACGGAGTGCGGAAGGGCGACTGGTTTGTCGTGAGTTCCGGCGACAGGTTCATCGGCGCGGTCATCGTAGACGAAGTTTTTCCGGACATGGCAGCGGCCAGCTACACCAAGTACGCCAAGGGGAACGTCGAGGTCGGTGACGATGTATTGCTGGGGCTCGCCCCCGAAGGAGAGAAGCCCGTGACCAAGATCGTGGCGCTAGGCGATTCGACGACGAATTGCGTGAAGAAGGCAGGGGTGACGGAGGAGACGGCGTGGCGAACCCTCCTCGCCTCCGACCTGGCGAAGCGGCTCAAGCGGCCGGTCGAGGTCCTCAATGCGGGGGTGGATGCCGACATCGCGCCGCTCGCGCTCAAGCGGCTCGACCGCGATGTGCTCGACCGCAAGCCCGATTGGGTGGTGATCCTGCTGGGGACGAATGACGCCGGCTTCTTCCGCCCGCCCAACGGCGTGGCCGCCACGCCCCGCGTGGCCATCGAGGACTTCGAGAAGGCGATGCGGGAGATCGTCGGGCGAATCCGCAAGGCGGGGGCGGGCGTGGTGCTCGCCACCTCGCTGCCCATGAGCGGGCACTACGGCCTCCGCGACCTGCCGGCCTACAAGCAGAACGGGCTGAACTACCTGGTGAAGCAGTACGCCGAGGTCACGCGGCGCCTCGCCAAGGAGCTTGGCCTGCCGCTGGCCGAGGTGCATGAGGCATTCGAGAAGCACCCCGAGCGCGACGCGATGATCCCCGACGGCATCCACCCCAACGCGGCGGGCCAGCGCCTGATCGCCGACACCCTCCTCCCCATCCTGGTCCGCGCGCTCTCGGAGGCGGCGCCGCCCAAGTAGCCGCTCCCAAAGACCGCCT
>VGYV01000475.1 GCA_016872855.1 Planctomycetota bacterium | reverse complement strand
TCCCGGGGAACATACATTCGGGGAACAACAACATGTATGCCCCAGAGGGGGCCGTGAATTCAAGGGTCTTCTGCTGTAATGCACGACATTTCCTCAACTTACGCAGTGTCCGAAACGGACCACGCCCTAACGATATGTGTGCCACACGCCCTTGTCGAGGACCTTCAGGATGAGTGAGCGCTCGTCCCAGCCAGTGCACCAGAGGAGATGTTCGGGGCTGTGGTCGTCGGGTGCGCCGAGGAGGCCGCCGGGGCCTGTGACCTCGCAGAACTTCTTGTTCTCCAAGAGGTTCCAACGTTCGGCCTTGCCGTCCCACTCGGCGAGGGCGCCGCCGCGGCCGTTGTTGGCCACGACCACGCGGCCTTGCCCCGTGTAGCCGCCCTTGCCGTGGGTGCCCGTGACGCCGCGGGGTTGGAGCTTGAAGAGCTCCCTGAACTCCATCGTCCGCACGTCCACCTCAGCGAAGCCGCCTTCCATGTCGAACGCATAAACCTTTGCGGCTGGCTCACTTAGGTGGCGCGCGATGGCAGTGATGCGGGCTTTGTACTTGGTGGACCTGACGTTGCCCTTTTCGTCAATGAAGTACGGGCCGATGACCAGTTGCCGCGATTCGCGGTGGATGAGCCGTCCCGCGTGTGTGCCCCCGATGCTCTCAGGCCGCTGCACCAGCTTTAGGTCGGGCGTCACCTGATAGAGCTTCCCGTCGCCGTAGTGCGCGGGATAGGTGATGAACCAGAGCGAGCCCGCCCAGGGCACGACAGCTCCGATGCCGCACTCGGTCTTCGCCTGCGAGAACGCGGCGAGGCTGGGGTAGATGCCGCTGATGCACAGCGGCTCGCGCGGCCCCTCCGCCGCAGACACGGCAAGCGAGACAACGGCAAGCAGTCCGAGGGCAAGTAGCTTCTCCACGGAGGCTCCAATCTGTCCGTTGGCGGACCGGTCAGAACTGGCCGGCGGGCTCCGGGCTCTTGATGCCCGCCTGGATGAGCGTGACGTTGTTTGGCGACTCGGCGGATTCCCAGTAGAGGCTGTACTCGCGCGTCTCGCCCGTGGGGATGTGCCCGGCGGCGGTGAGGGCCTCGAAGAGCTTGCCGTAGGCTTCACCCGACTTGGCCGCGGGGCCGGAGAAGAGCACGGTGGCGCATCGGAAGTCGGCCAGCTTCTTCACCCTGAATCCCGCCACCGGCTTCGTGTCGTCAGCCACGAGGAAGCCGATGCAGAGCTTGAATGGGGTGTCGGGCTCGCCTGTGGCGCCCGTGGCAATGGAGACCAACGGCCCGGTGATTCGGGCCTGGCCCGCTTCGGCCACCTTGACGAGCGCAGGCACGACCTCGGCGTAGGCCTCGCCCACCTTCGCGATAGTCGTCTCACGTTCCGCGTAGAGATAGGTCCGCCCGGGGAGGGTTTGGACTCGCATCTCGCCGACGAGGAACTCGGGCTTGGCCGCCGGTGCCTTCTTAGGCTCCTCGACCGCGAGACACGCCGCCGCCAGCGCCCATCCGGCCAGAAGTGCGCCAAACACGTCCCTACGCATCCAAGGCTCCTTTCACGAGTGGGCGTTCATGTTCGGCCACGAAGAGCCGCGTGCCTCGGGCGACGATGGTGTGCCCTTCGGCCTCGAGGCGCGCCCGCTGGCCCGCGACGCCGCCCGGGTACTTCGGATTCAGCTCGCCGCCGGCCTTCAGCGTCCGCCAGTAGGGCGTGATCCGCGTCTTCCCCTCGGCCTCGTCCTCGGCGGCGGCGCCGGCGGCGAGCCAGGCGAAGATGCCCGTGGTGATCGGGCAGCCAATCGTTGCCCCATGCGTCCGCGCCAGAATAGCGCGAATCTCGTTGATCGTGATCACCTTCCCCTTCGGCACCCGCCGCATGACGGCATCCACCTCGCGGGGCGCGGGGACCACCACCGTGCCCGTGCCCCATCGCTTTGACATCTTGCCCGTGATGGGCACGACCTTGGGCAGCCCCTTGTCGTCGGCCAGCTTCTCGCGGCAGGTCTTGCGTCGGCTCATTGGCCGCCTCCTTTGTCCAGGAAGCCCCAACCGCCGGCCACGTGATAGCGGGCCGTGATGTCGCTCGGGCGCATCCAGACCACGCGGTCGGCCAGGTGCTTCTTGATTCGCTCGACGACGGTGACGAATGCCTTCCAGCCGACGCCCTTCGCGGGGTTCAGCCCCTGCCAGTGAGCGTACCAGACGCAGTAGGGCGCACGCGCCGCCACGTGCCGCACGATGATCCCCGCCTTCCCGTCCGCCGTGATGTAGTAGTCGGGATTCACCCGCTTCGGGTTGTTCTCCCAGATGCCGAAGTGGTCGCCCGCGTTCGGCATGAGGTCATAGACCCCGCACTCGCCCTCGCTCGCCTTCTGGTGGCAACCGAAGCTGGACTCGCTGGACCCAAAGAAGCAGGGGATGGTTCGCCCGCGGAACTTCCCGTTCTTCGCCAGGTTCAGCAGGGCCTCCCAGACGGCGGGGTTCGGCTCCGTGCGGCCGATTGTGCGGAGTTCGGCGTAGCGCTTCGTGCAGGGCTCGCAGCCGCAGCCCGGCCACGTGAGGCCGGTGAGCTTCACCCCCGCCTTCTCCCCCTCGGCGATGATGCTGGCGAAGTAGCGCTCGTATTCCGCGGCGGCGATGCCCGGCTCGTGGAGCCACAGCCCTTCATGGATGGCGCCTTCCTTCTCACGATTCGCGCCGAAGTCGAAAAGCGCTCTGTGCGTCATGATCTCCATGTGCGTATCAATCCCGCACGACAGCGCCCGCGCCACCTGTTTGAGATACGCGGCCTCTTGCTCATTCGGCTTCCGGGCCATCGAGTGCCCGCCCCCGCCGAGGATCAGGCTCGATTCCCCCGCAATCCTCTGCTCCGCGCAGAAATCCAGAAAAGTCTCAAACGCCTTCGCCCCCGCGTTATAAGGCCCCGTATCGTCGCAATAGAACGACAGCACCATCTTCCGCTTCTTGCCCATTTCCTCTCCCCTTGCCCATCTCGCTCCTGCCATTACCGCGGCCCCCGCACCGGCCACCCTGAGGAACCCACGACGAGGGAACCCTGATCTAGCGCCAGTCACGGCAGGTTCTCCTTGACAGCGGCTTGTGGTCAGTGCCCGTGGCTCGTCGCCGTGCGGGGGGGGCGTGCAGCGCGGCTTTGGCCCCGGAACTACGAACCCTGTTCTTTCAGTCCTCCGCAAGCTCGAACTGGATACGCAGGAACTCCCTGCCTCGAGCGGCCAGAGTCAACAGCTTTGTGGAACTTGCAAAGACGAGTTTGGTGCCACGTACGAAGGCGTCGTACTCCCCCAATTCGAGACCGTCTACAGCCACAACCCACCCCGCTCTAGGCTGCAGGGGCGAACCAGCGACCACTATGCTCCCTCGTACATCGATTCCACCGTCGGCAATGCCCTCTTCCGGCAACCCTGGGACAGCAATGAAGGTGCTGGGCAGCTCCACCCCATAGGCAACATGCTTGCTATCAGGACTGAACCCGAGCATCCCCCTTGAGATTGCTGCGTACGTTTCGCCTTGGTTCCCATCCACAACGACGAACCACATACCGGATTCCTCCGCCCCATAGGCCACTCGCTTGCTATTCGGACTGAAGATCGGACCTTCGCTGATGCCTTCGAATCCCTTCTCTTCCACCCCATCCACGACGACCCTCCACTTGCCATCACTGTCGGCAGCATACGCAAGGCGCTGCCCGTTCGGGCTGAACACGACGCTCCCCTTCCCGATGCCTTCGTATCGCTTGCCCTCGTTGCCCTCTCGCACGACGAAGGACTTGCCCCTCTGCCTCGCCACATACGCCAACTGGCTGCTATTCGCACTGAATTGCAGCCCGGTATCCTCCACCCCGTCGTATTCGTTCCCTTCTACATTGTCCAGGACCACCAATTGTTTGTCGCCGCGGCGTGCTCCGTACGCGTGTCTCTTGCCATCGGCACTAAAGAGATGGCCTATCTTCAGAATCCCATCGTAAGGCTTCCCTTCCACACCGTCCACGACCATGAATCTCTTGTCGCCTCGCCGAGCCCACCAAGCCACTCGTTTGTTGTCTGGACTGAACAGCAAGGGGTCACCACAGCCGTCATATTCCTGGCTCTCAACATCGTCCACAACAACGACCCACCTACTGGAGCGTCGAGCGCCGAAAGCCACCCGCTTCCCGTCCGGGCTGAAAACGGGCCCAGTCCCAATCCCATCATATTCGCGGCCTCGCACGCCGTCCACCACCGCGAATGCTCTGTCCCCTCGCCACGCCGCATAGGCTACCCGCTTGCTGTCAGGACTGAAGACCGGACATCCTGCGGCAATGCGATCATACTCTGGCCCTTCGACTCCATCTACTACCACGAAGGTCCTACTGCCTCGCCAGCCCTGGTAGGCAACCCGCTTGCTGTCCGGGCTGAAGAGTAGGGTGCCGGACCCGAGGTTATCGTATTCCTTGCCTTCCGCACCATCCACGACAACCACCCACTTCCTTTCCTGCTTCGCAGCATAGGCCAATCGTCGACCGCACGCACTGAAAACGGGACGCCCGCCTATCCTGTCGTACTCCTTGCCTTCCACGCCGTCCACAACAACGGTCACCGCCTCGACCCCTAAGGCGGAAGTCCGTCGTGCGGCATATGCTAGTCGGGCACTGTTGGGACTCACAACGAAAGTATCCCCATCCGCCCCGGGCACCAGTTCGCCCAGGCTCACTTCTGTTGCCTTGAAGAACAAGGGCCGACTCCTTTCAGGAACTGTCAATCAATCAAGGTTACACCTCACCTAGTTCCCACGCTTCCCGGTGAGTTCGTCGAGCAAGCGCTTGAGGGAGCGCTGGCGTTCGCCGGAGGGGTGGCCCGAGAGAATGTCCTCGACGCTGATGTCTTCGTCGAGGTCGGGCCAGTGGATTCCTTCGCCGCGGGCGATGGGGCGCCAGCGGCGGCGCTCAGCGGGCGTGGCGCGCCGGAGGCGCGGGAACCAGGCGAGCGGGGCGCTGATGGTTCGCCCGTCAGCCAGGCGGACCACAAAGCGCCGGAAAGGCTTGGCGTGCCAGAACTGCCTGAACTCCTCGCCGGTCACGGGAAGCCCCCTATGTTGCCGACGGACTCCTGGGGCCGGGACTCCACGATTCACTTCTGGGCGGCGACGGAGCGTCGGCGACCGTTCTTGAACTCGAGGTCGGTGACGAGGAGAAGGTCAACGACGTTATACGATTCGTCCAACTGGTGCACGACCACTGTGCGTCCGCTTGGGGAGAAAGAGATGAACTCTCGGCCACGGACCAAAAGGTCGCGCCCGTCGGCCAAGTGCAGGACGAACGGGCGAAACGGGGCCGCCTCGTAGGCGATCTTGAGCTGTTCAACAGTCACGTGATATCTCCTATCTCGCTGAAGTGCCTGTGTGTTGCGCCACGATCTCCCCCTCAAGCACGCTCCAGTCATCAATGGGGCCGTTGAGAGCGGCGAATTCGGCCACCTCCTGCGGAAGCTCGGCGGGGCGCGCGTAGAGGAGGATTCCGTCGGATCGGACCCGAACGGAGACCTTCCCCGGCGCCTGGATGTGCGCAGCCTTGCGCAACTTGCTGGGCAGCGTGACGCGCCCGGACGCATCAATCCTGAGCGACTTGGCCATGGTTTGGCCTCCGGACCATTGGGTCCACTTCCTCAGCCGCCATTATACGTCCCCAGCGCCCGTTCCGCAAGCAATCGCGGCCCGGCCCACGGTTTCAGTAAACCATCGCGTCGAGCACGGCGAGGACATCGGCCAGAAGGGAGGCCGGAGCCTTCTCGATGAAACGGGCACCCCGCGAGCGGAAGTCAACGGATTTCACCTGGTCCACCATGACGAAGCCGGTGAGCGCGCATTCGTCGGGGACTCTGATGTGGAACGGGATTCGGCGGTCGGTGTTGGTGATGGGGCAGACGAGGGCAAGGCCCGTTCTCGCGTTGAAGAGGTCGTTGCTGACGACGAGGGCCGGCCGCCGTCCCTTCTGCTCGTGGCCCGACTGCGGATCGAACGTCAGGGCGATGAAGTCCCCTTTCCTGGGCATGTAGGCGGCCACTCACCAGGCCTCCTTGCCCACGGGCTTCCCCCAGTCCACCTCGGAAGGAGCGTAGTCGGCAGGCATGCGCGCCAGCAGGTCCTTCAGCCGATACCTGCCGCGCACGCGGCGCGTCGGCCTCACCACGATCTCTCCGTGCCGCGCCTTCACCTCCACCTCATCGCCCACGGCGATCCCTGCTTCCTCCAGGACATCCTTGGGGAACCGAATCCCCTGGCTGTTCCCCCATTTCCGAATTGCTGCCATGGCACGTTCCTCCATGTTCGGGTTTATCCGTAGTGTATACAACGGCAGTGTGGGTGTCAAGCGGAACGCACCCAACGAGCATGACTCGTCGTCTTGGCGAGTGCATCGGTTCGTGTATCGTCCTCGTCCCTCGTCCTCGTCCTTCGTCCTCGATCCTCCAGGCTGTTTCAGCGAAGAGTCGAGAACGAGGACGACGGACGAGGACGAGGACGATCGAAGAAGCGCGAGGGCTCCGCCAAGACCGGGAGCCATTCTCGCACCCAACAGGTGTGGGTTGCTTGACAGCGCGCGCGAGGAGGGCCATGATGTACGCGGTCCGTTGGCAGGGACGCATCTGGCGCAGAGGAGACAAGCGATGGCTGGATGGGGCCGGGGGGCGACGTGGGCGGGGGTGTGGTGTCTAAATAGCTGGCT
>VGYV01000474.1 GCA_016872855.1 Planctomycetota bacterium | reverse complement strand
AGCCCCAGTTGCTGAAGGCATCGGCGATGGCCAGGAGCGAGGCCGCGTAGGCCACGGCGCCGAAGTCGGGGACTCCGACCCTATCCATCAGATAGAGGCCGCCGGCGAAGCTCACGAGGCGCGAGACGGTGTTGGAGACGAAGACCGCCATCGTGCCGCGGACGGCTTGTTGAGCAAGGCCGCTCATTGGAGCGCCTTCTCGTAGAAGGCCACGAGGTCGGCCCCGTGGCGCTCCCAAGGATAGTCCTCGGCCTGGCGACGAGCGGCGGCGCCCATCGCCGCGCGCTCGGCTGGGCGGTCGTGGAGCCACTGGAGCCGTTCTGCAATGGAGTCAGGCGACCAGATGGGCACGACGAAGCCACTCACGCCCGGCTCGATGGCGTCCTTCGAGCCGGTGTTCTCGGACACGATGACAGGGCGCCCGCTGGCCATGGCTTCGAGCACGACGAGGGGAAAGCCGTCCTCAATGGCGGGCAGGGCCAGGACCGAGGCGTTAGCGTAGGCGGCCGGCATGTCGGTGCTGAAGCCAGGCGTCTCGAAGGCGCAGCGGCGGCGATATTCGTCCACTCGCGCGGCGATGGCGGGCTCGATGCCGCCGAGGAGGACGAGGCGGCTGTCGCTCAGCCCGAGCCTCGCCCAGGCCTCCAACAGGTCGAGCGCCCCCTTACGGACGCCTATCTCGCCGACGAAGAGGACGGTGAACTGGCTTGGCTCGGGCCGGGGAACGAAGCGGGCCAGGTCAACGCCATAGGGGCTTTGGACCACTTTGCCCGCGGGGTAGCCGGCGTCGAGAAAGCTCTGGCGGCAGAAGGCGGAGGGGACGTGCACGAAGTCGGTGATCTCGTATTCGGCGAGGCAGCGCTCGACGAGGCGGCGCATGCCCCGCGGCTTGGGAAGGCCGAGGCGCTCGTGCTCCTCTTCGAGCAGGCGGGCCTGGACGGCGGCGTGGGCGGAGCCGCGCTCGACATAGGTCACGGCCCCGCGAGCGCGGGCCTGGCCGAGCGTGTGGAGGCAATGGGAGTTCCAGCCGTGGAACACATCGAATGAGTCGGGCAGCAGCCCCGCGGCCCGGCAGTCGAACGCCCAGTCCTTCAGCCGCCAGTAGGTGTGGACGGGCAGGCGCAGGAAGCGGCGGGAGGGGAACCACACGGAGCGAAGCAGGTCGGGAGGAATGTCGCTCGGCGCGTAGCCGAGGCACAGGAGCCGCGCCAGGTGGCCGGCCTGCCAGATGCCGCGCGCGGCGTGGTAGGCCGTGTTCCCGATCCCGCCGCCCGCCAGCCGCGAGCCGATGGAGTAGACGACGCGCATGACCACCTCTCCGGGCCGGGTAGCGCGGCCGGTTCGTAGTGCGGGCTTCAGCCCGTACCCGGGCCGCGAGATACGGCCTGAAGGCCGCACTACGAACTGCCGCCGCGAGATACGGCCTGAAGGCCGCACTACGAACGCCCGCTGAGTGCGAACAGCGCTTCGCCCGCAGTGTAGCCCGCCGCCGGGGGGCTGTCAAGGCAGCACGTGGATTGCCTCGGCGGGCAGGGCGACGAGGTAGCTCTGGCCGGCCTGGAATGCCTCGGCGGGCAGGGTGCTGAAGGCGATGAGGGGGAGGCCGGCGTCGAACTCCAGGCGGCGGTAGAGGCCGCGGTCGCTCACGTGGTTGAGGAGGGCGGGGACAGAATTCGTGACGCGTGACGCGTGACGCGTGACTTCGGAATCAGCAGTGGTGGGCAGGACCTGGAGGCTCTCCGGGCGAATGACGAAGGTCACAGGCCCCTCGTGCTTCCCCTGGATTGTGAGGCGGTGGCCGGCGAAGGCGAGCTCGGAGCCGCCGTCGGGGAGGGGAGTGGCCTCGGCGGGGATGATGTTCTCGGTGCGGAAGAAGCGGGCGACGAATTCGCTGGCCGGGCGGCGGAGGAGGTCGGTGAGGGCGCCCGCCTGCACCACCTGGCCGTCGTTCATCACGCCGGCGCGGTTGCCGGTGCTGAGGGCCTCCTCGACGCTGTGGCTGACGTGGAGTGTGGTGACGTGGAGTTCCTCGTGGATGCGGCGGAGTTCGCGGCAGAGGCGTTCGCGGCTCGATTCGTCCAGGGCGCTCACCGGCTCGTCGAGGAGCAACACGTCCGGGCGCGGGGCCAGTGCGCGGGCGAGGGCCACCTTCTGGCGCTCGCCGCCGCTCAGGTGGGCCGGCCAGCGCCCGAGCAGGTGGCCGATGCCCAACAGGTCTACGAGCGGGGCCAGTCGCTCCCCGATCACGGCTCGGGGCAGGCGCCGAGAGCGCAGGGGGAAGGCGATGTTGTCTTCCACGGTCAGGTGGGGGAAGAGGCCCTGGTGTTGGGGCACGTAGCCGACGCCGCGCAGGCGGGGCGCGAGAGCCGTCACGTCGCGCCCGCCGATCTCGACGGAGCCGGCGTCGGGGCGCAGCAGGCCGCAGAGGCACTCGATGAAGAGCGTCTTGCCCGAGCCCGTGGGGCCGAGGAGGACGAAGTAGTCGCCCTGGGCGACGTCGAGGGACAGGTCGCGGAGGGCGAAGGCGCCGATGCGGAGGTGGAGGCCGCGCACGCGGATCACGTCGTCCACCCCCTCCGCGAGCGGGTGAGCGCGTGGACGAGGACGAGAGCCACGGAGGCCGCCGCCAGCATGATCATCGCCACGGCGAGCGCGACCTCGATGCGCCCGATGGAGAGTTCGAGCTGAACCGTCGTCGCCAGTACCTCGGTGTGCATCCGCGTGGTGCCGGCGAAGATCATCAGGGGGCCGAAGAGGCCCACGGCGTGCGCCCAGGCCACGATGGCGCCGGCCACGATGCCGTTGCGGGCCATCGGCAGCGTCACGCGCCAGAAGGCCTGGCCCCGCGTGCAGCCGAGCGTGAGGGCCAGGTCCTCGAGCCGCCGGTCCACGCTGTCGAACGCCGCTGCCGCCGCCCGGATGCCGAACGAGGCGGAGACCAGGAACTGACAGAGGATGATGCCAGGGACGGAGTAGACGAACTCGATCCAGTTCCTCTGAATCCACTGCCCGATCTCGGTGCTGAAGAAGACGAGGAGCGAGAGGCCGATGACGACGGGTGGCAGGACGATCGGCAGGTCCACCAGCGCCTCGACCAGCGCGTGGCCGGGGAAGCGGTAGCGGCTGAGCGCGTAGCCGACTGGGACGGCGAAGAGGACGATGAGTGCCACGGAGACGAGCGAGGTGAAGACGCTGAGCCAGAGGGCATGGAGCACCTCGCGCGAGGCCAGGGCCTCGCGGAACGACTTGGCGTCGGTGTACCACAGGTCGGTGGCGAGCAGCACCACGACCATCAGGAGGAACAAGGCAAGGAAGGCGACCGTCACTATGGAGAACAGTGTGACGCGGCGTCCCGCGACGGGGCCTCGTGGGGCTTCGCTCGTGGGGGCGCGGCGGGTCACGGTGCGGGTCACTCCGCGGGGAGGCTGGTGGTGTAGTGGTGCTTCTGGAAGATGGCCTGGCCGGCCGGGCCAGCCAGGAAGCTCACGAACTTCATCGCCAGCTCGCGGTCGCGGGCGCTGTTCAGGATGCTGATGGCCACCTGCGAGACGATGTTCTTGGCTCGCGGGATGGCCACCGCGTCCGCGCTGTCGGCGTAGTAGGCCGCGATGGCGTCCCACACGATCGTTGCGTCAATCTGGCCCATCTTCACCTGCACGCCCAGCTCGTTCACCGTCAGGGTCTTCACCCGTGTGTTCTTCTCGATGGCGTCGAGGGGGACGGCGTTCTTCTGGAACAGCTTGACGCACGTCTGGCCGATGGCGCAGGCGTCGGGGTTGCCCAGGCCGAGTCGGAGGCCCGGCTTCGTGAGGTCTTGGAGCGACTTGATGCCCTTGGGGTTCCCCTTGGTCACGAGGATGACGGGGATGAAGTAGCAGACGTTGCGGCGGGAGGCGATGAGGCCGAAGCTCTCAGCGCGGTCCACGTACTCCGATTCGCCGGGCATGTACAGGTCGCCGCGCTTGGAGGCCCGGATGTTCGACAGGAGGGTGCCGGAGCCGCCATAGTCGGCCCGCACGGTGGTCTTGGCCTCCTTCTCGAAGGCCTGGATGGCCTCGGCGACGGCGGGGCGGATGCCTGCGCCGCAGTAGAGGTGCAGCCCCTCGCGGCCCGGCGTGGGCACGGTCGCGGTCTCGGGCGGCGCCTCGGTCGCGCCCGCGGGCGCCGCGGAGAAGCCGAACTCGGCGAAGACTGCGCGGGCCTTCTCCGACGCCGCGTATTGGGCGAAGGCGGCCGCGGCCTCGGGCTGCTTCGAGCAGTTCAGCCGCGAAATTGTCACGCGAATGCACCCCATGTCGATCACGCCGAACGTCGCCGTCGTGATCGCATCCACGCCCGGCTGAAGGAGATACTCCGGCTCGATGGGGATGGCCTCGAGCTTGTCCTTGCGGAGGTGGATGACCGCGTTCCAGGCAATCGTGGCGTCCAGGTTGCCTATGGCCACGGCGTTAGCCACCTCGCCGCCCATGCGCGTGCGGGTGACGACGTTCCCCTCGATCTCCTTGCGGAGGCCCGCCTTGTCGAACATCAGGGGGTTGATGTGGCCGAGGGTGGAGTACATCTCGTCGGTGAGGCCGAGGCGCAGCTTCGGCTTGGCCAGGTCGCGCAGGCCGTGGATGCCCTTTGGGTTCCCCTTGGGCACGGCGATGGTGGGCGTGAGCGAGGCGACGGTCCACAGCCTGTCGGCCAGGCCCTTCTTCTGCGCGGAGCCGCCGAAGGGGTCGTGGCACACGTAGAGGTCGCCCCGCTTCGCCTGCTCGATCTGGGTGAGCAGGGCGCCGGAGTCGCCGTAGTTGAACTGCACCTCGCCGCCCGTCTCGGCCTTGTAGCGCTTGGCGAGTTCCTCCATCACGGGCCGCATCGTGCCGCCCACGTGGCACAGGAGCGCGGGAGCCTTGCCGTTCGCGCGCTTCGCCTCCTCGTTCGAGCCGCAGCCGGGCACGCACGCCGTGCAGGCGGCTGCGAATGCTGCCAGCCATCGCACGCTCCTCAGCGGGTGAGCCATTCCCTTGCTTCTCCTCTCTCTTCGAGTCACGCGTCACGCGTCACGTGACACGATCCGCCCCTCCCGAATCTCCACGGTGCGCTGGGCGTAGCGCGCGGCCAGCTCCTCGTGGGTCACGACCACGATGGTGGTGCCCGAGCGGTGGAGGTCGGCCAGGTGGTTCATCACCTCGGTGGCGTTGGCGGGGTCGAGGTTGCCCGTCGGCTCGTCGGCCAGGATGAGCTTGGGCCTGTTGAGCAGGGCGCGGGCCATGGCCACGCGCTGCCGCTCGCCGATGCTCAGCTCGGCGGGCCGATGGTGGATGCGGTGAGCCAGGCCGAAGCCCTCCAGAAGCTCCGGCGCCGACGCCCGCCCGCGCCCCGATGCCGCCAGAGTCGGCACCAGGACGTTCTCCAGCACGCTCAGATAGGGCACCAGGTGAAAGAGCTGGAAGACGAAGCCGATGTTCTCCGCTCGGAACCGCGCCCGCTCGCCGGGCGAGAGGGCGTAGACGTCCGAGCCCGCCACGGTCACGCGGCCCCGCGTCGGCCGGACCATCCCGCCGAGGGTGAGCAGGAGTGTGGACTTGCCGCTTCCGCTTGCGCCCCGGACGGCGACGAACTCGCCCTCGGCGACGCGCAGGCTCACGCCATCGAGGGCGCGCACCTCCCCCTGCGGGCCGCGGTAGACCTTTGTCACTTCCTCGAGCTGCACCATTGCCTCATTCCGTGCCGCACCGGCTCCCTGTCCTCATTATACGTGCGGCAGGAAGCGAGGCAACTGCGGTTTCTGGGGCGGCAAAGCACGAGGCGGCACGCTTGCGCGCGCCGCCTCGGGAACGCAGCCGATGTGCCCGTCGCGGGCTCATTCCTTCGCCTTGGCCTTCGGCTTGGGAGCCTTGGCCTTGCGGGCCTCTTCGTCCTTGCGCTTGCGCTCCGCCTCGAGCTCCTCCTTCTCCTTCTCCAGCTTGTCAATGTCGGGCGACAATGTCCGCAGCTTCGCGTAGAACGCCTCGCGGTCCTTCCTGATCTGTTCTTCGCGCTCGGCGAACTGCTTGTACTCCTGGGCGAGTTCGGGCTTGCTCTTGATGAGCGCCAGACGGGCGGCGGTCAGCTTGCCTCGGATCGAGGCAAGCGGGTCCACCGTCTTCTCCTTGGGGGCTGGCTCATCTTTCTTGACCACCTCCTTCGGCGCCTCTCCCTCGCCGGCGGGGGCGTACGTGGGCAGTCCCAGAAGAATGATGATGCCCGCCAATACCCACGCGCCATGCTTGACCATCCCGTGCTCTCCTGCACAATGGCCACGGGCGGTTTTGCGCCGCCCTCGCCCGCGCTCTCGCGGAAACTGACCGCTCATGATGCGCCGGACAGCCCGAAAAGTCAAGTGGCGCTTGAATGCGCGCGCCCTGTCCACTATAATCCTGTGGTTTCCCCGAGCGTCTTAGAGGAGTGCGCTGCCCATGGCCGCAACCGTCGAGTGCCCGAACCGCCCGGTGAACCTCCAGATGTGTCCCTGCCCCAAGGACGACTGCGAGCGCCACGGCATCTGCTGCCTGTGCGCCGCGTTCCACGTCAGCAAGGGCCAGAAGAGCTCCTGCATGCGAGGCGCCGAGCGCCCAGCCGCCACGCGTTCGCTCAAGGGCATTGCCCCCGAGAAGTGCGGCCGCTACAAGGCCAACCTCGAGATATGCCCTTGCGACTACGAGCCCTGCGGCAATCGCGGCACCTGC
>VGYV01000473.1 GCA_016872855.1 Planctomycetota bacterium | reverse complement strand
CGCCCGGCAGGATTCGGACCTGCGACCCTCGGATTAGAAATCCGATGCTCTGTCCATCTGAGCTACGGGCGCATTCGGAAGCACGGCTTGCCACAAGCTGCGAAATCGTGCCTCTACACGGGGATTCTACCACGTCCGCTTCGGCAATGTCAAACTCCGCGTCTTGCCACGGCTCGTCACGGCTGCCCTCGTACAGTAGGGCATCTACTGTACCCCGCACTGTACTGGCCGGGGCCTCCAACGCGGGCACAGTCGCCAGGGCAATCGCCTTGTCGTTCATGTCCACGTGGGTGTAGCGGCCCAGCGTCAGAACAGGCGTCGAGTGCCGAGCAAGCTCCTGGACGAGCTTGACGTTGATCCCGCTCCGCACGAGGCGACTGACGTAGGTGTGCCGCAGGCTGTGGAAGTCCGCCACGCCCTCAGCCGTGCTGTAGGCGATGTCAGCCGCAGCCAGGTCGCGGCGCATCATCTTGGCGGTCTTCTGTGGCACGTTGAACACGGAACGGCCAGGCTGCTTCTCTGCAAGCCACGGCCTCAGTCCCTCCGCCAACGCGACGGGTATCGGCTGCACGTCGCGCCGCCGTCGCTTGCTGTAGGCGGCCTCGACGGCCACGGTCGGGGGCGAAGCGTCCAGGGCGAAGCTCTCGGGCGTCAGGCTGGCAAGCTCACCCGCTCGGAAGCCCGTGCCCACGGCAACGGCGTAGAGCATCGCACGATCAGTGCCCGCCATCCCGAGGACAGGGCCGCCCTCGTGGGCTACGCGGAGGAGGGCCGACAACTCCGCGTCAGTCAGTGCCCGTCGCTGCCCGGCATCTGTCACCTTGAAGGCGCTCAGATGGGCAAGAGCATCCTCCCGCGCCCGGCCATCACGCCACAGCCAACGGGTGAAGCTCTTGACGGCTCGCAGGTAGTGGTTGCACGTGGCCAGGGAGCGTCCGCCCTCGTGCCGCTCGTCGGGAGGCAGGTCCGCTTCGGCTCGCAGGTCGGCCAGGGCAGCTTGCACCTTCGACGGCGCGAGTTCGGAGATGCGACCCACTTTGGCAAGGACGCATCCTGCCCGGCTCCTCGACTGCTCGGCATGCTTCGCCGTGTTGCCACGGGCCCGCAGTGCGGCGCCAAAGTCGGTCAGGTGTTCGCTCAAGGGGCGGGCCTCGGCAGCCGCAAAGCCATCGGCCTTCGAGTCAATGACCCCCTTCCGCCGCAGCATCGCATCGGCTTCCAGCTTGCGGGCAAGGGCCTGCGCGGCGGCCAAGTCCCTGCCCGCGTAGACGGTCTTCCGCAGTCCGGGGCGTTCGGAGTATTCGATGAAGTACCCGCCCTTGCCCTTCCGCCCCCCTCGCTTGAAGATGCTCGCCATGCGCTACTCCTTCTTCTTGGGCCGCCGCACCGCCTCGATTCCGAGATAGGCGGCCAGACGGTCGGCTGCGGCCAGGTAGAGCGACTGCTCGCCTCGCAGGAACCGAATCAACGAGGGATGGGGAACTCTCGTCGCGCGCGACATCGGGCGGAGGCCATCCCGCTCGACGGCCTCACGCAGGGCCTCTCGCAGCACATCGGTCAGTGTTGGCTTGTCGTCTCTCGTCACCGTGCGTTCCCCGTCTGGTATGGAAGAATACCACACCTTGCACGGCTTGTCAAGTCCTCGCTCTGGATTTCGCTTCTTCCTCCCGCTCCCATTCCACCAACCGTCGCGCCGCTTCCCTGCCGTTCGCGTCGAGCGCTTCCTCTCTCAGGACCAGCTCGTAGCCTCGCCCAGGAGGGTCGGAGAAGGCGCTGTACGGGCTGTTGATCGGCCGCCCTCGGCGGTCGTGGCTCAGGCAGTGCGCCCCACGGTGCCCCAAGCCGATCCCGTGGGAGTGCCACGCCTTGCAGTAGCGGCACCAGACCTTCCACCCGTAGCCGTCCTCTCGTGGGACGGCGGGAAGCAGCGGCATGCCCTTCTCGGACACTGCCTCAAGGCTCTCAAGCGTCGCGATCAACCTCTTCTCGTCCGCCTTCTTGCCCATCCGAAGCTCCTTTGCTGTCGTGATTGTCATTACCGGCCAAGTGCAAGCACTCGCAAGTCAGCTTACGTCGTTGCGGAGGCGACGCAATGACTGTGGAGAAGACATTGGCATTGATCTCCGAAATCCCCACAGCGCCTTGTGATGGGGCTTTCGGAGATCAATGCCAATGGGCACAAGTGTCAGGGTCACAATCGCCATAAGTTGACTTGCGAGTGCTTGCACTTGGCCCATTACCTGTCAACGCTTGGCTTCTGGACCAACAGATCATCTGTTGGTCCGTATAACTCCCTGTACACGCGTACGCATGAAGGGAGTTACCTGGACCAACACATCATGTGTTGGTCCACACTCAGTTCATTGCCAGTGGCAGGGCTTCTGGCCGGAGGCGTAGCCCCTTCCATGCGCGGCTGCTGCCGTCCCAACCGTCCTCGGCGCCGTGTTCCCGCAGAGCGCTGGCGAAATGCTGCGGACCCAACGGCCTGCACCCCGCCTCCTTCGTCCAGCAGATGTAGGCTGCCCGAAGCTGCTTGGCTGTCACGCGGTACAAGTCCCTCATTTGCGGCTGGGCCAGCTCGCAGCAGGTTTCAATGAAGTCGGCAATCGGATCAACCTCGTCTCGGTAGGCATCCGTGCTGCGCGTCACCGCGTCGGGCACCCGCAGGCCATCTCGCTGCCACTCAAGGCACCCACGGACCGCCCACGCCAGGATTGCCGGCCCCGCCTTCGTCGGGTCGCGGAGCGTGGCCTTGAAAGCGGGATCGCGCTGCCCCTCGGGGATGGTGTGCTCGAACGGGATGCGCAGGATGCGGCGCCAGATCGCCAGGTCGTCGTTCCGCACCTTCGGGGCGTGGTTCGCGGCCAACCAGAGCTTGCACTGCGGAATGAACTCGAAGCTCTCCTGATAGAGGAATCGGCTGCGCACCCTGTCTCCGCCCGTTATTAGCTTCACAAGCCCCTCGGCCAACCGCTTGCCTTCCTCGACCTCGACACTGCCCGCGAGGCGGGCGCCGGCCAGGCTCGCCACGTCATTGCGGATACCGCCAACCTGTGGCCTGGCCAAGAGGGTCTCGAAGTCCATAGTCTGGGCATAGTCGCCCCACGCGGCCTTCAGGGCCTCCAAGAATGTGCTCTTGCCCGTGGCGGCAGGCCCGTAGACGAAGAATAGCTTCTCCTCACCCGTGTCGCCCGTCAACGAGTAGCCGGCCACGCGGCAGAGGAAGGACGCCAGGTCGCGATCCCCGCCCGTCGTCGTGGCCAGGAAGCGATCCCACATGTCGAGCCGGGCATCGGGATGGTACTCGACGGGCGCCAGCTTGGTCAGCATGTCCGCCCGGTCGTGGGGGCGAAGCTCGCCCGTCCGCAGGTCGAGCGTCCCGTTGAGGCAGTTGAATGCCCACGGATCGCAGTCGAAGCCATCCGCACCCACGGCAACCGCCTGCTCGGTTTCCGCAACCTTGAGCGCCGCACGGAGCTTCGCTTCGCTCTGCGAAGACATGGCGAAGCTCACGAGCTTCTGCCGCTCCTCGTCGGGTAGGTTTCTATCGCTCGCCTCTTGCAGCAAGTCAAGAACGGTGTCCTTCATCCACCGCATCGCCCCGCCGGTCCCGTCCTGTGCCCAGCGCCGGCCATTCCACACGAGCCACTTGTGCCACGGGTGGCAGAACCGCAAGTCGCGGCCGTGCTTCACCACGAGGCGGCGGGCATTGCCAAGGTCCGTTCGATGCTCATCGAGAAGGCAGGACGCCAAGTCGGGGGCGCCGGCGCCCTTGCTCCCCGCGTCGGGCGCGTCGAGCTTCTTCGGCGGCTCCCACGGGGGCGCCGCCTCGATCATCGCCAGGAGCGCTGCGCGAAGCTCATCGGGCGTCTGCGCGTCGTGGGCGGCGAGCCAGTCCGAAGCATCCTTCACCCCATCGCCGGGAAGCTCGACCAGGCGGACCTCACGCGCCTTGCCGTGAAGCCGTCGAGCCACGTCCTGGCCGTGGTCTGCCCCTGCCACACGACCCGTCTTGGGGTCAGGCTTGTCGCGGTCGGGGATGATCGCCACGCGGCGGCCCGTCAGGGGATCGTCGTCAACCAGCTTCCACTTGCCCGCGCCGCCCAAGTTGCACGTGGCAACAAGGCTGACGGCCCGCAGGTTGTCGGCGTCCTTCTCGCCCTCGACAACGAAGACCCACTCGTTGGGGTCGGCGGCAAGGAGTTCGGGAAGCCGATAGAGGATGCGAGGCGTGGCAGGGAACTGCCGACGTTCGGCGTTGGCGGGCGTGCTCGCCCTGACCTTGCTCCAATCGCCCACGCTGTTGCGGACGTACTCCGCCTTGTCAAGGCCCCACACCCAATGCCCCTTCCCATCCGGCCGGCGCTGGGTGAACCCCTTTGGCTCGAAGCGCACAACTTGGCTCACGAGCTTGTGGAAGGTGTCCAGGTAGTCGTACACGGCCACGATCTGCCCTCGTGGGGCATGGGAATCGCTCCCACCCTGCTTGCTGGCCCTCTTCGGAAACAGGTCGGCCATGCGCAGCCCCAACGCCTCGACCACCTTCTCGGTTGGGCAGCCCGCATAGCAGTGAAGAAGGACACGGCCAGCGCTCCCCACGGACACGGCCAGGCTCGCCTTGCCGTCCTCGTGGGCGGGGCAGCGGGCTTCCCATTGGTGTTCCCCACCGGTCTGCTTCGGCTCACACCCCCTCTGCCGCAGCGCGTCCGGGACGGCCCGGACGGGATCGTAGTTGGTCTGCCTCATCAGTTGTTCCCCCCTGCATCGAGATAGGCTTGCACATCCCGCAGCCGCCAACGGCGCAGCCGTGGGCCAATCGTGATTGCCCGTGGGAAGCGCTCCTGCCCCGCCTCGGCCAGGGCGTTCAAGCGCCAGGCCGTGCGCTCGGAGATTCCGAGAAGGGCGGCAAGCTCCCCCACGTCCAGAAGCCGCACGGCGTCCAGGTTCCGATCGACTCCGCCCGCACAGGTCCTCTCCATAGTCCGATCTCCTACTTGTGGCATCGCTCTCACCTACGGACGCCGGACCGCCGCCGCTTGAGGGCAAGGCGGAGCCGTCGCAAGTCCTCAATGCCCTAGACGCGCTCGCCATCGGCCCCCCGTGGCGGCTGAGGGATCGTGCCCTGCCGCAGCAAGTAGTAGATGCTCTGCTTGCCGCACCCGATCAAGTCGGCAACCTCGCCCGTCGCCAGCCCAGCGGCTTCACACACCGTCACAGTGTCCACGCCACACCCCCTTTCGTCAGAGAAGGACAGAACCGCGCACTCCTACTATCCATTCTGCCATACAAGGTCTCACCCCTGTCAAGCACTATTATTCCTAACTACTGGCCTATCAAGCACTGATGAGCTTTCTATGACCAGTGCTCAGGCCGGGCCGCAAGCCCACGTCAAGGCACAACTCCTGCCGAAGTCCGGCCTTACGGCGTTGGCGGGGCCGTCGTTGGGAAGGTGTGTCTATGAGGAAAGAATGAGGGATCGGGCAGCGGTAGGCGAGTCGGACAGTCTCAGTTTGTCGGCTTGAGTCGTGCCAGCTTCTCGCTCAGGTAGGACCGCGGCCAGAGGCGGGGATTGCCCTTCTTGGTGCCCGTCCCTGGCTTGGCTCTCGCCGTGTCCAGGCCGTACGCTCTCAGGATGCCTTTCACCGTCTTCGCCTCAACGCTGCCGAGGCGCCACGTTTCAGGGCCCTTTGCCTTCTTCACTCTCTCGCCGCCGGCCCAGCGAAAGAAGTCCTCCATCGTCACCCAGTCCTCCTCCTGCGGCCGGGCGGGCGCAGCGGGCGGCGCGCTCCCGGGCAGCAGGGACACACTCTCTCGCATCGCCGCCACGCTCGGCTGCGCCAACCGCAGCTTGGCTTGCCCCAAGAGGCCAAGCGCCCCTCGACCTAGCCTCCTATGGTCTCTCGTGTCATTCGCGTCGGAGACTGCAAGTGCGCACGCTGGCCGCTCGTCCAGCCCAAGCCGGCCAGCCATCTGCCCTATGACCCCACACACTTCCGGTATCCGGAACGTGCCGCGGAAAAGGTTGTCCACACGCACCAAAGGGACAATGGAACCGCGCAGCCCACACAAGGCTTGCCCCACGGGATCAAAGGCGTAGAACAAGTACGTCCTGATGACCGCCCCTGCCCACTCACACGCCTCAGTGAACTTCGCAGGCTCCACCGTGCCTGACTCCAACATCCCACCCACGGCCGCCAGACCGTCCCTGACGCCCGCAGCGAACTCGGCTTCCATCGCGCACCATTGCCTATCTCTTGCCGCCAAAGCGCCCGGCTGGCCATCCTCGTCGCCGCCATCTCCTCTAGCCGAGGCGCCAGTGCGAGGCGGGGACTCCCTACGGGTAGGGTGAGGCTCTGGTGAGGGACCATCGTTCTGGGCAATATCACATTGCCCATCAGCCACGTATAGGGCAAGGACGCGCTCGTAGAACTCATGGAGTCTGCTCTGGCGCTTCGTCGCCATCGCCATATCCCTCATTCACGCCCCATCCAGTAGTGGCTCCGGCGGGGCAGGCGGTCAGGGTTCCGCTTTTCGGGCGCGACCCTAGCCCCGCCGGGCTACTCACAACGCTCGCTCACACACCTCCCCCAACGTGCCCGATGAGCATCTGTACTGGTTCAGCGTGAACTGGACAAACGCCCCTCGGAAATAAGAGACTCAGACCGACGACTGGCCTTCGGCCAGTCGGAGTTTTCAGAGGCATTGGGGGATAGGCCGAAGGGTTTCAGAGGGGGG
>VGYV01000472.1 GCA_016872855.1 Planctomycetota bacterium | reverse complement strand
GGCCTTCAAGCAGAAATGGGCCTTCCGCTCCGAGAAGGGCTTCAAGGACCAGACCGCCTTCCTCGCCGCCGTGGTGCAACTGCCCGAGGCCGACCGCTTTCGGTTTAACCTCCCGAAGGTTCCAAACCTTCGGGAGGTTATGGAGGACGTGGTGGGCGAAGGCGGCGTGCGCCGCGGCCAGACGAGCGGCGGCCCGGCCCCCGAGCGCATCGAGTTCCTCAAGGAGGGCAAGCCGCTCTTCAGCCTGTCTGGTCTCAAGGTGCCGGAAGGTGCCAGGCCCAACGTCTTCGTCCACGGCCACCAGTTCTTCATGGCTCTGCTCGATGGCAAAGGCTCGGCGATGGATGAAGGCCGATGGTACGAGTTCGAGGCCGAATGGCAGATGGGAGGCCAGCGATGAAGTTGACCAAGCGGAAGAAGATCATCCTGGGTGCCGTGGCGGGCCTTGTGCTCGTCGAGGTGGTGACGTATTGGCTCTTCGCGGAGCAAAGCATGCCCGTTGCCGCCATCCGGCAACTGTATGACTACCGGACACGGAGCTTCAGCTTCATCCTTGTGCCACGCCGGGCTTGGGATTCGCTGACGCAAGGACAGAAGAGCGCCCTCAGGAGAGCGCTCGCCCGGCATTCGCCGGTCATTTGCTTCTCGGAGGCAGATGTGCCGCAGGAATGCAAACAGATCATCCCTCTTACCGGGGAACGTAGGAGGAGATACGAAGAGCGCCTGCGGTCAGGTCTCGAATCGCCCGAAGAGGCCGCATACATCCAAGAGTGCCTCAGCCTCGGCTACTCCGTGTCGGCCTACCACAATGGCATTCGGGTCGAGTGGGCGCTGGACCGCCGCGGGCCGTTCTGGATGGTGGGTCGGGCTCACTGCTATCTGGCAGACCTGGGCGCTGAATGGCGTCGGGACGTCTACATCTGGCTCTTCGGTTGGTGGGTGCGGGTGCGGAACCTTGACCACGCGAAGGCATGAGGCTACTTGTCAGGAGCCTCGATCAACTCGCGCAAACGCGCGGCAAGCTCCGGGGGCAGGGCGGCGAGGTCCTTCTCCCCGACAAGGCCGACCTCGATGAGGTCGAGGAGGTGCACCTGGTCTTTGCGGCGGAAGCTGGTGAGCTTCATGCGAACCAGATCATCGAGCGCCAGGACGCGCAGCCCCTCGCCCAGCGGAACGGTGCGGGTCGCATCGGGCGCCGGCGCGATGTACTCGGGGCGCACCTTCTCCCCAGCAAGCATCACGTGAACCGCGTCCCTGACCTTGGCCTGCGGGCCGTCGAGGAAGGCGTCCACCCCCGCCACGCGGCGGTAGACGAATCCCGCGGCCTCCAGTGCTCCGCGCGCCGTGGCGAAGTCCCGCGGCTCGACCAGGATGTCAACATCTTGGGTGTTGCGGACGGCCGCCTCGTCCACGGTGGCGACCCAGGCGGCGATGGCGTTGCCGCCGATGACGGCGTAGCGCACGCCGGCCGCATCGAGCGCGCTGCATGCGCGCGCAAGGCGCTCCCGCACCTTCTCCACAGCGCTCACCATCCTTTCCAGAACGCTCATCTCGGTCTCGCCCCGCTGGTGCTTCCGCGCGCAGGTATGCACGCCCTACGGCGCGGCTCTGACGAGGTTGGCTCCCAGGATGGCACTCAGGACGTTGTCCTTCGGGTAGGCGTGCCCGCGATGTTGGGAGAACGCCTCGGCGCTCGGGAAGCCGCACTGCCGGCCGCGCTCTTCGGCCCACTCTACCATTGAGTTGACGTAGTGGTCAAGCCCGTGCTGGCGCATCAGCCACTCGCGCTGGCTCCGATGGCAGGCGAGCATCGCTCGCTTCACGTCCATCTCTGTCGTCACATCCACATAGAAGTGGACCGGCTGGGGGCGGCCGAGGTAGTCAACCCCCTCCATCGCGTCCCAGTAGAAGAGGTAGGGGATGCCGTTGGTGTGCGGCAGGTTGCCGTAGCCGCCGTAGTTGGGGATAGATGCGCCGAAGCAGGCGTCGCGGACCAGGCGGCTGGTGATCTCGTGGTCGGCCATGTAGTCCTCGTGCGGGTGGGTGAAGACGATGAAGGGGTCCACCTCGCGGATGGCGTTTGTGACTTTGCGGCGGGTCTCCATGTCGAAGGAGATGGCGAGGTCGCCGCAGCCGAGGCCGATGTAGCGTCCCTGGAGGAGTGCGGCGCTCTCGGCGGCCTCGCCGGCGCGAATGCGGGCGATCTCGATGGAGGAGTGCTCGGTAGAGCCGCAGTCGCCGTTGGCTACGGTGGCGATGGCGATCTCGTAGCCCTTCTTGCGGAGGAGCGAGAGCGTGCCCGCGCACTTGAACTCCACGTCGTCGGGGTGAGCGCCGATGGCCAGAATGCGTCCGTTGTCGTCCATTGTCTCTCTCCGATGGTCTCACAGATCGTGCTCGTCGTCGTCCTCGTCGTCGTCGTCGTCGTCGAATCGCCCGGCTTTGCCCTCCCAGAGGGATTCGAGGACGAGGACGACGACGAGGACGATTGAAGAAGCAGCCTCGGCCCTTGTTCGCAAGGGGGGCAGGGGGCTTGTAATCCCTTTTTGGATGTGGTAGAATACCACAAACCTGGTTGCGAGGAAAGACCATGTCGGCGGCCGTCGCCAGCGCGCTGGACTCTAGTGTGCTGGTGCTGAACAAGCTGTATCTGCCGATCCACGTGGTGACCGCGCGGCGGGCGTTCTCGCTGCTGTGCCGCGAGGTGGCGGAGGTGGTCTGCCTCGAGGATGACCGGTTCGAGACGCATGACCTGGAGAGCTGGTGCCAGGTGTCGGCGCTCCGCCGCCAGTTTCCCGACGACGATAGCGACTACGTTCGGACGGTGCGGATCGAGATACTGGTGCCGCGCATCATCCGGCTGCTGGTCTACGACCGGCTGCCCGAGCGGGCGGTGAAGTTCAACCGCCGCAACGTCTACGCGCGCGACGAGAGCCGCTGCCAGTACTGCGGCAAGCGGTTCCCGACCTCGGAGCTGACGCTCGACCATGTGGTGCCGCGCGCCCGCGGCGGCTCCTCCACCTGGGACAACCTGGTGTGCTGCTGCGTGGCCTGCAACGCGCGAAAGGGGGGCCGTCTGCCCGAGGACGCGGGGCTGAGGCTCATCCGCAAGCCCTACAAGCCCAAGCGCTCCCCCCTCATCCGCCTCACCCTCCGCGACCACCGCTACCGCTCCTGGCGCCACTTCGTGGACGAAGCCTACTGGAGCGTCGAGCTGAAGTAGGACCGAACTGGGGAGGGACTTCCTGGCAGGAAGTCCCTCCCCAGGCCCCTCCCCAAAGACCCTTGAGTTGTCTTGGCGGCCTGCTCTTGCATCATGCGCCATTTTCTGTATTGTGTGAGGCAGGAGGGCCTTGACCGACCCTGGCACATCAGGAGAAGGGCCATGTCTTCACTTCTTGGCTGCGGCGTTCTCGCCTTGATCCTCGTGGGATGCGTGCTGGCCGCGGAGACGGACCAGGATGTCCTCGTGCCCGTGCCCGACAGCCTCGCCAAGCAGATTCCGCCGCCGAGGACGAAGGCGGAGGTCGAGGCCGTGCTGAAAGGGGCCGACGCGAAGGCCGAGACGCGGCCCATACACGTCGTCCTCGTCGCCGGCAAGAAGGACCACGGCCCGGGCGAGCACGACTATCCCGCCTGGCAGAAAGCCTGGGCAAAGCTCCTCGCAATGGCTGAGAAGACGAAGGTGACAACCGCCTGGGAGAAGCCGTCGGCGGAGGACTTCAAGTCGGCCGACGCGATGGTGCTCTTCAAGCACACGGCCTGGCCTAAGGAGCTGAACAAGGATTTCGACGAGTACTTCGCCCGCGGCGGCGGGCTTGTGCTTCTACACTTCGCCGTGGATGGCGCGGGCAATCACGATGCCGTGGCCGAGCGGATCGGCCTGTGCTGGGCCGGCGGCTCCAAGTTCCGACACGGGCCTGTTGACCTGGCTTTCGATGCCTCGTGCAACCACCCCATCGCCCGAGGCTTCGCGGGCACCAAGGTCCACTTCCACGACGAAACCTATTGGAATCTCAAGGGCGACCCCGCCCGCATCCAGGTGCTGGCCACTGGCGAGGAGAAGGGCGAGCCCAAGCCCATCCCGCTCCTCTGGAACGTCGAGACCGGCAAGGGGCGCGTCCACGTCAACATCCTCGGCCACTACAACTGGACTTTCAACGACGCCCTGGCCCGCGTGCTGCTCTTCCGCGCCATCGCCTGGGCCGCGAAGGAGCCGTTGGACCGCTTCAACGCAATCGTGTCCACGGGGGTGACGCTGCGATGAGGGCCGTCGGGAGTGAAGCCGGCCTGCAAGAGAGGCACATGCCCAGCCCGCCGGACGGCGGGCGGCAGAGGGTAGCCACGGGCGTAAGCCCGTGGGAGCGAGAGCCCACCCGGCGCCCAGCCCCCGCAGGGGGCGGCAGAAGCTCCTGCACCCGCCCTTTTCCCGCAGTTCTGCCGCCCCCTGCGGGGGCTGGGCCGGGGGTGACGATCCCCCACCACGGGCTTACGCCCGTGGCTATCTCCTTTCGCCCCCTGCGGGGGCTGCCTGTCCTCCTCGTCTGGCTCCTCTTCTCCCTCAACCCAACGGGCGCCGCCGAGGAGCGCCGGTTCCCTGAGTGGGCCATCGCGTACGACGTGAGGATGACGTACGGCGCGAAGGGCGACGGCACGACCGACGACTGGGCGGCCATCCAGAAGGCGATTGACGAGAACAAGCGGAAGTTCCGCGTCCTCTACTTCCCCAACGGCACGTACCTGGTCAAGAAGAAGCTCACCTTCGGCAGCGACAAGGAGCAGGCGAAGCAACTCGTGCTTCAGGGCGAGTGGCGCGAGGGCACGATCATTCGCCTGGCCGACGACGCGCCCGACTTCGAGGATCCGGGGAACAAGAACTTCCTCCTCACGATGTTCGAGGGCCGCTCTACGGGCATGGCCTTCCACAACTCCATCCACGACATGACCCTCGACGTGGGGAAGGGCAACCCAGGCGCCGTCGGCGTCCAGTGGATGAACAACAACACGGGCTGCATGCGGAACGTGACCCTTCGGTCGAGCGACCCCGAGGGCAAGGGCGCGGTGGGCCTTGACCTCACCCGCACCGAGCCGGGGCCGGGGCTGATCAAGAATGTCCTCATCGAAGGCTTCGACTATGGCATTGATGCCCTGCCCGGCCCCTTCAGCATGACCTTCGAGAACATCACGCTTCGCAACCAACGTATCGCGGGCATTCGCAACAAGTGGCACACCCTCACCATCCGCCGCCTCGAGAGCACGAACAAGGTGCCCGCCATCCTCACCACCGACCGCGGCGGGATGATCACCTTGCTGGAATCCAGTCTCATGGGCGGGGCGGGAGAGGCGGCAATCGTCAACAAGGGCATGCTACTCCTCCGCGACGTCAAGCAGAGCGGCTACGGCAAGCTCGTCAAGAACGACGGCATCCCCGACGTCAAGGGGCAGGCAGTTGATGAATACGTCTCGCACCCTCCCAAGGCGGCCCACAGCGCCTTCCCCAGCCCCCGCCGCACGCTGCGGCTGCCGATCGAGGAGACGCCCGACGTGCCCTGGGACCCGCCCGACAAGTGGCTGGCCGCGGACCCCACCGCCCTGAAGGCCAAGGACGACGATACAGCAACGATTCAGGCCGCCTTTGATACGGCGGCGAAGGAGGGGAAGACCACGGTCTGCATCCCCGGCGGCATCAAGGAGGGGCTGATCCGCTTCGGCGACGCCATTCGCGTCCATGGCTCCGTCCGCCGCATCATCGGCATGGACACCACGCTGTGCGTCACCCCCGCCTTCCGCACCTCCGGCAAGCCGATGTTCCGCATCGGGGACGTGGCGAGCGACGTCGTGGTCATCGAGCGGTTCACGGTCATCGAATGGGCGAAGGGCAACCACTTCACCTGGGTCGAGCACGCAACGCCTAAGACCCTGGTGATGCGAGACATAGGCTGCATGTCGCGCGACGCCATCCCCTACGTGGCCGCGGACAACGCGGGCAAGCTCTTCGTCGAGAACTCCTGCTCCGCCCTCTGGCGCATCCGCAAGGGGCAGAAGGCCTGGATGCGGCAGATCAACCCCGAGACGAACGGCATCGGCATCACGAACGAGGGCGGCGACCTGTGGATTCTGGGCATGAAGACCGAGAACGGCGGCGCCACGGTCATCAAGACAGCCGATGGCGGGCGGACAGAACTGCTCGGCGGGCAGAACTACTCGTCCTGGCCCCCCATCAAGCCCAAGCAGCCGATGTTCGTGGTCGAGGACGCCTCGGCCTGCTTCTCCCTCGGCGGCCTATCTTTCGTAAGAGACAGGGGTTACGACATCGTCCTCCGCGAGACCCGCGACGGCGGGACGCGGAACCTGAGCGTCCGCGACGCCGACGCCGGCGGCCGCGGCCACGCCGGGGCCTTTCCGCTCATCACCGCCTGGGCCGAATGACCAGGGCATGCCCCCAGTTGTGGCGCCGGGCCTTGGCCTGTCCAGCTCCGAAGGAGGGTGCCATGACAGCCCAGGGCAACGCCCTCATCTTTGCCCACATCTTGGGCTCCCCAGCCCGCCCCCGGCGGGCGGCAGGTGGTAGCCCACGGCGTAAGCCGTGGGTCCGGGCGGGTACACGGTCCAGCCCCCGCAGGGGGCGGCAGAATGCCCTGGCGGCCGGCGCTTCTGTCGCCCCTGCGGGGGCTGGACCGTGGGCCGCCAAGTCCACGGGCTTACGCCCGTGGCTACCTTCTGACGCCCCTGACGGGGCTG
>VGYV01000471.1 GCA_016872855.1 Planctomycetota bacterium | reverse complement strand
AGGAACGAACGCGTTCGGAGTCCTGGCTTCAGCCAGTCTTTGGCTTCCGAGCACGGCCCGAGTTCGGCGAATTCGGCTTTCCGCAACAGAAACTAAGTACCAGAAATCCCTCTGGTGGTTGAGCCGATCGAATCCCGGCGCGGCGCGGGGACTCAGCCATGCCGGTGCGCAATGAGGCACGGGATGGCAGGGCAGACCCTCGGATCGCTCATCCGGTGGTTGATCCGTGCGACGCGCCCTGGGAGGGGTGCAGACTTGCCCGGCCCGGCGGTCGGCAGAGATCGGCTCCGCTAGCTTCGCTCCTCAGGCCGTTCCACTGACGGTTCGGCGCCGACGCGCCCGCTCCCTGCCTGCTGTCAGGCAAGCGGTCAGGATGGGCGCCGGCCTTTGTGTCTGGATGGGCGGGCGAGTAGAATGCCATCGGTCCGCACCGCAGGGCCTGAAGGCCAAGCCCCGATGGGCGCGCATCCTCGCGCTCATCCGCTCCAAGACCAGGGCAAAGGTCTTCTACCATAGCTGCGGCGCGCTTGCGGAGTTCATCCCCGACCTGACCGAGATCGGCGTGGACATCATCAATCCCGTGCAGGTCAGCGCGGCGGGCATGGACACGGCGGGGCTGAAGAGGCGCTTCGGCAGCCGCCTCTCCTTCTGGGGCGGCGGGTGCGACACGCAGGCGGTCCTGCCGCGCGGCACGCCGGCCGAGGTGCGGGCCGAGGTGCGCCGCCGCATCCGCGACCTGGCGCCCGGCGGCGGATTCGTCTTCAACCCCGTCCACAACATCCAGCCCCTCGTGCCCCCGGAGAACATCGTGGCCATGTTTCACGCGGCGCACGAGTTTGGCCAGTACCCCATCCGCGCCTGAGGCCGGCGCAGGCGCGGTCCTGTGTGCCCGATCGGTCGGATCCGTCGGATCCGTCCGATCATTCATCCAGAAAGGGGCGACCCTGTGAGAAGCGATCTGTTCGACCTGTCCGGGAGAGTGGCGGTGGTCATGGGCGCTGGGCGCGGCCTGGGCCGCGCCGCCGCCGTGGGGATGGCCCAATACGGCGCCGACGTTGCCGCGGCCGACATCGTTGCGGACAACTGCCGCGACACCCAGCGGGAAATCGAGGCCCTCGGTCGCCGTTGCGTGGCCTACTCCTGCGACATCTCGGACGTGGAGCAGGTGCGGGCGACCGTCCGCGACATCGTCGCCGACTTCGCCCGCATTGACATCCTGGTCAACATCGCCGGCATCACCGCGCGCGTCCCCACCGACCAGATCTCGCCCGAACAGGTGCGGAGGCTGACGGACGTGAACTACCACGGGCTCTTCTGGTGCTGCCAGGAGGTTGGCAAGGTGATGCTCGCGCAGGGGCGCGGCAGCATCATCAACATGTCGGCCCTCGGCGGCGGCCTCCTGGGCATGGGGCGCGGCAACGCCGCCTATTGCTCGACCAAGGGCGCCGTCGCCGCACTCACCCGCGACCTCGCATGCGAGTGGGGCACACGGGGCATCCGCGTCAACGCTATCGCCCCCTGCTGGTTCCAGACCGAGATGAACAAGAGCATCTTTGCCAACCCGCACTTCCTGGCACAGGTCTACACGAAGCTCCCCATGAAGCGGATCGGGCAGCCGGAGGACCTGGCCGGCCCGCTGGTCTTCCTCGCCTCCGACGCCTCCGCGATGATCACGGGCCTGGTGCTGCCCGTTGACGGCGGCGCCGCCGCCACCTGCCCCATCGAGGTGTAGTCCGCCCCTCCGGGGCGGAATCCTTCTTCCGCCACGGAGTGGCGGGCTACTGTCTGCAAGGAACACGCGATGCGCTTCAGCTACGTCCTCCCCGACCCCGGCACCTATCCGGTCTGGGGCGAGTTCTTCGGCGACCTGTTGCACATGAGGCGGCTTGGCTACGACGCCGTAGAGATACAAGTCACCAATCCTGCCCGGCTCAACGAGAAGCTGCTAGGCGAAAGCCTCGACACCTCGCGGTATCCCCTCTGCGCGATCCAGACCGGCGGGAGCTATGCCACGCGCGGCAACTGCCTCTGCACCGCGAACGCGAAGGTCCGCGATCGCACTATCGAACTGCTGTGGTCCTTCGTGGACCTTGCGGCGCGCTTCGGCTCCACCCTCGTCTTCGGCTCGCTCCAAGGGCGGGCCAAGGACGAGCCGGACCACGAGGCCGGCAGGCAGCGCATCATCGAGGCCCTCACCCTGGTCGGCCAATACGCGACCGAGCAAGGCGTCGTCCTTGCCCTGGAGCCGGTGAATCACCTCGAGGTGGCCTGGCACCACACCATCGAGGAGGTCCACCAGCTCGTCAAGGCCATCAACCTGCCGGGCCTCCGCATGATGGTGGACACGTTCCACATGAACATCGAGGAGCGGGCGATGCTGGCGCCGCTGGAGGGCATCCGGGACGTCCTGGCCCACGTCCACCTCTCCGAGACCAACCGCGACGTGTTGGGCACGGGTCACTGGGACACCGCGGCGTTCCTGCGCGAGCTCCGCCGCCTCGGCTATGGCGGCTACTGCTCGGTCGGCGTCTACAACACCCGTCTCACCCGCCACGAGTGTATCCGCCGCTGCATGGAGGTCCTCCGGGCCTGCGCGCCCGGTGCGTGGGGCACGGCCCCAGTGGAGTGAATCAAGCGGGTATGGCTGTAAGATCGTGAGGGTCAAGCGCTTACGGCTATTGCGCACGCTCATTTCGCCATTCGCGGCCAAATTCTGTCGAGAATCGGCGTTTTGTCATTCTTGCGCCCCCAAAAAAAGGGCGCAAGTATGGCGGATCGCCCAATAGCCGCGTTTTACGCCATCGTACCATTGTTGCGCCTCACACACACATATGGTTGCACCCGCCGGCGCACGCCCTGAAGCGCGCCACGCAAACCTGCTACTCAATCATAAGTGATTGGGACATTTATGGTTATGGAACAGCCTCAAGCCAGGTTGCGGCCCCATTGCGGCGGACCGGCCCCATTGTTGCGGACCCTGGCCGCCAATCGGCCCCCAACAATGGGGCCCACCATCAGGAGCCTGCTCGGGGGAAGGAAGCCAAGGAACCCGGCCTTCCGAACGACAAGCGGACAAGCTTGAAAAGATCGGGGCCGGGCGTATCATTGTGCCCGGGGATTGACGCGGAGCCAACGGAGAAGAGGCCATGGGAAGGCTTTCGCAGGAGATCGAGTCAGCAACCGTCCCCCCGCAGGCGGTCCGCCTCTGGTGGCTCGGCGGCGCGGGGTTCGCATTCAAGACGCACGCGGGGCGAATCGTCTACGTGGACCCCTATCTGTCGGACGCCGTGACGCGGCTGCATGGCTTCAAGCGCATGTGCCTCTCGCCCATCGCTGCGGAGGAGGTGAAGGCCGACCTCGTCATCAGCTCGCACGAGCACACGGACCATCTCGACCCCGACGCGCTGCCCGTCATCGCCCGCAACAACCCGCAGTGCCGCTTCGCAGGCTCAGCGAGTTGCATGGGGCCGTATGGCGAATTCGGCATCGAGCCCCGCCGCCGCACCGTCCTGAGGCCGAACAGGTCCTACGACCTGGGCGGCGTCACAATCCACACGGCTCGGGCCGACCACGGCGACTACGCCCCCACCGCCGTCGCAATGCTCCTCGACTTCGATGGCGTCCGCATCCTCTACACCGGCGACACCGCGCTTCGGCCCGAATGGTTCAAGCCCCTCTACGCTCTGAAGCCCGAGGTCCTGATCCCCTGCATCAACGGGAACTTCGGGAACATGAACCACGTAGACGCCGCGCGGATGGCTGCCCAAGCCCGGCCGCGGCTCGTCGTCCCCTGTCACTTCTGGATGTTCCCCGAGCACGGCGGCGACCCCGCCGCCTTCCTCCACGCCTGCCGCCACTTCTGCCCCCGCGTCAAGGTCGCCATCCTCAGCCCCGGCGAGGGCCTGACCTGCCGCGCGCGGCGATGACAAGCGGCCTCCGTGCCACCCGGGCGCTCAGCTCGGCCAAGCGCCCAGGAGGAGGCGGGAGAGGGCGACGAGGTGCTCGGGCTCGCCGCGGAAGGCCCAGACCTGGCTCGCGTCGTCGCAGCGGGTGAGGCCAGTCTGGCCGCCGATTGCAGGGACGTGGTATTCGAGTTCGCTGAAGCGGCCAAGGCGGCTGACAACACTGCAGGCTTGGACTGCGTAGCCGAGGTCGGCGGGGTCGTCCCACGGCACGTCAACGTAGGCGCCCGAGGGGTTGACGGCGAAGTTGCGGACGACGAGGGTGCAGGCCCGGCCTTCATCACGGAGGTAGCCGGCGCGGCCCGTGGCGGCGAGGGCGCGGACGCCGATCTTCTGCTCCCCCTCGGCGCACATCGCGTAGCGGATCAGCCTTTCCTCGATGCGGAGGGCGTCGGGCGGAATCTGGCCGAAGTAGACCCTCGGCTCGGCCCGCGACCAGGTGGGGATGAGCATTTCGCCGCCGTGGGGCAGTTGGAGGAGGCTCCAAAGGCCCACGCCGTTGGCGGCGCTCCCGCCGAGGATTTCGAGGGAGGATCGCAGCGTGTAGCCGGCGAAGCTCACGGAATCCAGAATTGGTCCACAGATTTCACAGAGCCCGAACCCCGATTTCCCTCTGTTCATCTGTGCAATCTGTGGATGATTCTTGGCGGCCTGCCGCCGGTTGTGTCGCAGCGGGTTCGCGGCAGGCTCCACGCACCGGGTGATCCGAAGCTCCACGTCCTGCCCGGCCCGCGACGAGCGGAGGGTCAAGCGGTTCTCCAGACGGATCGCTGAGCCGCGGCGTTCACATGTGTAGGCTCCGGGGTCGAGCTGGCGGGGCTGGTGGTAGAGCGTGGTGTCGGGGAAGCGCGGGAGGAAGAAGTCGGCCTCGGGCGCCAGCCAGGTGCGGTCGCCGCCCGAGTTGTGCCACTCATCTGAGGCGAAGAAAGCCTCGGCCGCGGGGGCGGACTCCAGTGCGGGATGCGTCCAGAGGAAGTTCTCGTCGCTCCCAGGGGCGAACAGCCCGAGGACCCTGCCGCCGTAGGGCAGGATGAGGAGGGCCGCGCCATCCGCGGCGTCCAAGAGCTCGGCCGGCTTTCCCACTCGGTGGAGCACATCGAGGAGCCTCTGCCTCGTCCCCATGGCTCAGCTCCCAAGACCGCCTGAAGGCGGGACTCCAAACGAAGACCGCCTGAAGGCGGGACTCCAAACGAAGACCGCCTGAAGGCGGAACTACGAACGAAGAGCATCGGAACCGGCACCCGTGACTTTCTCCATCACGCGGACGCTGCTGGCCTCGGACTTGCCGAAGGAGTCCACGACGCGGCCATTGGCGAGGACGATGAAGCGGTTGCACATGGCGAGGAGCTCGGGAAGCTCCGAGGAGATCATGAGGATGGACATGCCCTGCTCGACCAGCGAGGTGATGAGCTTGTAGATTTCGTGCTTCGCCCCGATGTCCACCCCTTTGGTCGGCTCGTCGAGCATGAGCACTTTGGGCTCGGCGAAGAGCGCGCGGGCGAGGACGACCTTCTGCTGGTTCCCGCCACTGAGGCTGGCGACCATAGCGGCGACCGAGGGCGCGCGGATGGCGAGGAGGCGGCGATAGGTCTCTGCGACCTTGGTCTCCCTGCGTCGGTCGAGCCACTGCCAGCGCGAGACCTTCGGGAGGCTGTTGAGCGTGATGTTCTCGCGGACGGCGAGGTTGAAGAGCAGCCCCTCGCTCTTGCGGTCCTCGGTGATGAGGCCGATGCCGCAGGCCAGGGCGTCGCGCGGGGAGCGGATTCGCGCTTCGCGCGCTTCCACCAGAATCCGCCCGCGGCTGGGCTTGACGCGGCCGTAGATGGCGTTCACCAGCTCGCTCCGCCCCGCCCCGACAAGCCCCGCGATGCCGAGAATCTCCTGCCGCCTGAGGGCGAAGCTCACGTCGTCGAGGAGGTTGCGGCCCCGAAGGGTGGGGTGCGGGACGGTGAGGTGCTCGACCCGCAGGACCTCCTCGGGCGCGGCCCGGTCCGGGACCTCCGGGTAGAGGCTCTCGATCTTGCGGCCGACCATCGCCTGGATGATGCGGGCGGGGTCGTAGTCGGGCCTCTCGTAGCTCGCGGCCACGCGGCCGTCGCGCAGCACGGTCACGCGGTCGGTGATCTCGAACACCTCGTCGAGGATGTGGGTGATGAGGATGCAGGTGACGCCCCGCTGGCGGAGGCGGGCGAGGATGCGGAAGAGGTTCTGGACCTCGTTGTGGGTGAGCGACGTGGTGGGCTCGTCGAGGATGAGGACGGAGGGATTGGTCCAGAGCGCCCGAGCGACCATGATGAGCTGCTTCTGGCTCATCGTGACCCCGGCGGTGCGCGCGCGGGGGTCGAGGCGGATGTGAAGGTCGTCCAGGAAGTCCCCCACCCGCCGGTGAAGGTCGCGGAAGCTGACCGTGAATCCGCGCTCCCTGTGCAGGTGTCCGACGGCGATGTTCTCGGCCACGCTGAGCGGGCCGATGACGGCGATCTCCTGTGGGACCATGCCCACGCCCTTGAGCTGGGCGTCGTGGGGCGAGCGGAAGGCGACGGGCTGGCCTCGAATGGCAAGCGCGCCATCGAAAGTCCCGGCGGGATAGACTCCGCTGAGGATTTTGACGAGGGTGGACTTCCCGGCTCCGTTTTCGCCGATGAGGCCCAGGACCTCGCCCGCGCGGGCATCGAGGCTCACGTCGTCCAGCGCGACGGTCGCCCCGAACCGCTTGCTGATGTGCGCCATTGCAAGCACGGGGTGGTCCATCGGTCAGAACCTCAGCATCCACAGATTTCACAGATTTCCACGGATGAAAACAAGAAGGAGATTGGGACGAAGGCAGAAGA
>VGYV01000470.1 GCA_016872855.1 Planctomycetota bacterium | reverse complement strand
GATGGCCGCCTGCAAGGCCAGTTGATACCAGCCCTTGTGCAAGGGCTGACCAACGACACAACATAAGATATACCACGTACTTATGGAATTCGACTCAATCTCATGAGCAGGCAATTCTGGCAATGCCCAACATTCAACATTCAATTCCGCTCGGTCGAGGGAGCGCCTCGTGGATAGCGGCCACCGCGCGAAGGTCGAAGTGCTCAACCCAAGCATCGAATGCGACCGCATCCACCATGCGCTCTTTGACTTCGATGGCACCATCTCCATCCTCCGCCAGGGCTGGGAGCGCGTGATGGTGCCGCTGATGGTCGAGATGATCGCGGGAAGCGTCGGCGACCCCGACGGCGCCATCCGGCACGAGGTCGAACGCTATGTGGACGAGTCCACAGGCATCCAAACCGTCCTTCAAATGGATTGGCTGGTCAAGGCGGTGGCCGGCCACCGAGGGCCAGACCATGCCCTCACCGCCGAGGAGTACAAGGCGATCTACAACGAGCGGCTGATGCGCCACATCGCCGAGCGGCTGGCGCGCCTGGAGAGCGGCCAGACTCCGCGCGATGAGATGATGCTGGCCGGCGCCGAGGCGTTTCTCCAGGCTCTCGCCGCGCGCGGCATCACGCTCTACGTGGCGAGTGGGACGGATGTCGAGGACGTTCGCCGCGAGGCGGCCGCCCTCGGCGTCGCCCGCTACTTCCGCGGCGGCATCTTCGGCGCCGTCGGCGCCTCGCGCCAGTGCTCGAAAGCCGCCGTGATTCGTGATATTCTGGACACCCACCGGCTCGAAGGCCCTGAGCTGCTCGTCGTGGGCGACGGGCCGGTCGAAATCCGCGAGGGCAAGGCGCGAGGAGCCCTCACCGTGGGCGTTGCCAGCGACGAGGTCCGCCGCCGCGGCCTCAACCCCCGCAAGCGCGAGCGCCTCCTCGCTGCCGGCGCCGACATCATCGTCCCCGATTTCACCGCGGGCGAGGCACTCCTCGCTCTGCTGTTCCCGTGAGCCGAGCAGGAGGACGGACACCTTGAGCCACTTGGTATTCCCGCCTCCACCGAGCTGGGCCGCTCGCCGGCGAGCGGCACCCGGTGGGGCGATGATTGGCGGCTACCAGGACGCCGGCCCCCTTACCCCTCTCCCTTTCAGGGAGAGGGCAGGGAGAGGGTGGGACTTGTGCACAACCCTCCCCCTACCCCCTCCCTGGTAGGGAGGGGGGTGGGGTGGTGGCGCGGCGCGTAGCGGCCAAT
This sequence comes from Planctomycetota bacterium, assembly GCA_016872855.1. Classification (GTDB taxonomy): domain Bacteria; phylum Planctomycetota; class PUPC01; order DSUN01; family DSUN01; genus DSUN01. Next base: position 5,563 of record VGYV01000470.1, on the reverse strand, counting down.
CCTCGCCCCCACCGACGCGAGGTCGGTGGGGGGCGCGGACGTCCGGCGTTCAGGGTCTCATGAAAGGAGAACGGCGTGGTGCGAGCGATGCTGGTGACCGTGGTGGCGTTGGCGGGAGTGGCGGCCGCAGGCGTGGGCGACCCGCAGGTGAAGACCGACCACCCCTGGTATCCCGGCGAGCTTTCGTGCTCGACCTGGGAGCGGCTGTTCAAGACCCAGGCCGAGCTTTACGAACGGGTCACAGGCAAGAAGGTCACGTCCGATGAGGACAAGGCTCTCGCCTCGTGGTACTGGCGGAACCTCAACGTCCACCACTGCACGACGGCCAACGAGGACTACTGGGGCAAGGGGATCGAGAAGGGTGAGGAGACCCGCGAGTACTGGGCGGGGCTGTTCGCCTACGGCTTCGGCCTCTGCTACGCCACGCACCACCAGATGGCCGCCGAGTTCATCAAGCTCCTCGGCCCGGAACGCTCGCGGGCGATGGGCGTCGCAGGCCACACCACCTTCGAGGTCTGGCTCACCGGCGGCCCCTACGGCGCCGGCCAGTGGGCGCTCCTCGACCACGATGTCTCCACCGTCGTCTTCACCCCCGACGGCTCACGGCTGATGGGCCTGATGGAGGTGAGCAAGGACATGTCGAGCATCAAGAAGAGCAACCGCGAGCGCGGCTTCATCCCCGGCGGCCTCCACCCCAGCGACCCTGGCGCCTACAAGAGCGTGAACTGGGCCGGCTACACGACGGGCTACGCCGGGCCGCCGCCACTCGTCCACCTGCGGACGGGTGAGAGCCTGCGCCGCATCCTCAAGCCCGGCCTTGACGACGGCAAGACCTATGCCTACTGGGGAATAAACTACAACACTGGCGGCATCCCCGGCCCCGAACGCGCCCACACCTGGGTGAACCAGCCCGACAAAATGTACAAGAGCGGGCGCGACGCCGGCTACAAGCCCGGCCAGGCACGCTATGGCAACGCCGTGTTCACCTACAAGCCCGACTTCGCCTCGGGCAAGTACCGCGAGGGCATCATTGACGAATCGGACACACACGTAACCTTCGAGTGGCAAAGCCCTTACATCGTAGCCGCCACGCCCCCGCCCGCGAGCGCGAAGGAGAAGTACGGCATCTACAAGGCCGGCTGCACGGGCGGCCTCGTCCTCAAGGGCAAGATGGCCTGCCCCGTCGAGGTCTCCACCGACCAGGGCGCCACCTGGCAGAAGGGGGGGGATGCGAAGGACGGCCTCGACCTCACCGACCTGGCGAAGGGGCACCTCCAGTACTGGATTCGCTTCGGCGCGGGCGCCAAGGCCCTCGCCGATTCGGGGCTGACGATTGTAACTACCTGCCAGTGCTCATCTTCCGTCATCCCGCGCCTTAAGCCGGGGGCAAACAAGGTCACTTACGAGGCCTCGGGCCGGGCGGCCATTTCGGCCGGGCCGAACATCCCGCAGGCCAAGGCCCACATGGTTGAGGGCGCCTTCGATTCGCCCAAAGTGACCCTTGAGCTTGCGGCGCCACGCAAGGCCAAGGCCGTGGCCGTCTACGCTGCCGACTGGGTCTCCTGCGGCGCACCGCCCAGGCCGTCGAAGTACAACATTGACTACTCGCTCAATGGCGGGAAGACCTGGAAGCCCATCGTCAAGGACCGCGAAGTCGTCCAGCGCCCGCCCGAGCCGAGCGACTGGTGGAGCCAGACCCTCAACCAGGGCGACGCCCCGCTCGACGGCGTCCAGGGGCCGGTCCGCGTCCGCTTCACCAACACCGGCAACCGCCCCTACCGCAAGGCCGAGGCGCACCTCGTCTACGCCGTCGAGAACACCTCGCCCCTCAAGGCCACCTTCGCCTGGCGGGATGGCGGGCAGACGAAGACGGCCAGCCACACCTACAAGGCCGCCCCCGGCCAGCCCGACGCCTCGTGGACCCTCGACGCGGGGCCGGCCCCCGAGACCCTCTGGGTCGAGCACTCGGTGGAGTGAAGGCGGCGCCGTGGTGTGGCGATTGCCATGCTGTGGCGACTGCAATCGCCACACCACGGCAATCGCCACAGCAAGGGGCAGCGTGGAGTCAGGAAAACCAGACACCGGCTTTCGCCGCGCCGCTTGTGAAATAAGGAGCAAGGCCGTGTTCACCCATCGACTCGCCCGCGGGGTCGAGCTTCAGATGCTCGAGCCCCGCCATGCCGACGAGCTATTCGCCCTCACGGACCGCAACCGCGAGCGACTCCGCAAGTGGCTGCCGTGGGTGGATGGCACCAAGAAGGCGGACGACACGCGAGCGTTCATCCGCGACAGCCTGAAGCGCCACGCCGAGACGAGCGACGTCGTCGCCGGCATCTGGCATCGCGGCAAGCTCGCGGGCACGATTGGCATCCACATTCACGTCGAGGGGCGCGCCATGATCGGCTACTGGTTGGGCAAGGACTTCGAGGGCAAGGGCCTGGTGACCCTTGCTTGCCGCGCTATGGTCGCCCACGCCTTCCGCGACCTCGGGGTCGAGCGGGTCGAAATCCTCGCCGAGCCGCGCAACCGCCGCAGCCGTGCCATTCCCCAGCGCCTCGGCTTCCGGCGCGAAGGCACCCTGCGCCACATCGCCAAGCACAACGGCCGCTTCATTGACCACGTCGTCTACTCCCTCCTGCGCGAGGAATGGGAGGCCTGCGGGGAAGGTCAAGTTGCGTGTCCGCCCAGGGCGCAGTAGAATGAGATCGGGGAAGGGGCAGAAGGAGCCGTGATATGAGCGCCCTCGTAGCGGAACTCAGTGTACCGCAGTTCACGACAGACGGCGATGGCAAGGCCACCGCTGTGCGCCTGGACGCAGTGGGGTACATGGCTCTGCTCGTGCGTGCCAATGTTACCGACCCGGCCCTCTGGCCGCCGGGCATGGAGCGCGGCGCCGAAGCCCTCGCGCGCGTGCGCCAGATCGAGGCCGATTGCATCGCACAACACGGCGAGTTCGACTGGGAGAAGCTCCCGGATAATGTCCAGGACGAGTACGACGGCTTCAGCGCCCTGCTCGACAGCATTCAGGACACGGGCGAGCGCATCCCGCTCGACGATGTTCTGCGTGAGCTGGGGCACGACGCCACGCCATGAGCTACACCATCGTCCTCTCGCGCCGCGCCGAACGGGACTTGCGTCACTTGCCTGGCGACGTCGTCAGGCGTGTGGCAGTTGCCAGGCAAGAGCTTTCTCAGAACCCCCGACCCACAGGTGCCGCCAAACTCTCAGGCAGTGACGAGTGGCGCATCCGCATCGGCGACTACCGCATTCGGTTCCTCATTGATGACGAAGCAAGCCAGATCACGATCACGCGCATCGGCCACCGCCGGGACATCTACCGGAAGTAGGAGGGGAAGAGGCAGAGATGGTTGAGCGAAGAGTGCGGTACAACCTTGAGGTGGAGGGGAAGCTGATCGTCATTGACAACGTGCCCGCCCGCGTCTGCCTGGAAACGGGCGAGCAGTTCTTCGCCCCCGAGACCGTGGACCGCCTTCAACGAATCGTTTGGCGGCGGAGGAAGCCACTATGAGAACCATCGCCATTCCCTCCACCGCCAGGAGGCTCAACGGCCTTTCCAGGAAGGCGCGACGCGAGAGCCTGCTCCTGAAGTCCTACGAAGGGGACCTCTTCGTCCTGTCGCCCCTTGAGGGCTGGCAGGCTTTCGAGGTCGGTGAGGACATCACGCGGAACAAGGAGCTCATGGAGTTCCTTGCCGAGCGCCGCAAGAACCCTAGGAAGGGCAAGACCTACTCCCTCAAGGAGGTCAAGGCAGAGCTTGGGATTCGCTAAGGGGCCCCCTGAATCGTGTCTTGGAGCTTGGGGAGCCGGGGATGTACAAGATCGACCTCTCACCTGAGGCACGGGACGACCTCAAGGCGCTGAGGAAACATGAAGAAGTGGCGGTCGTTGCCGCCACAAGGGCCCAGCTCACTCACGAGCCGACAGCAGAAACCCGAAACCGGAAGCGCCGTCGCCCCAACCCCCTTGCGGAATGGGAACTCCGCGCCGGCGACCTGCGAGTGCTGTATAATGTAGACGAGGAGGCGGGCATGGTCCACGTCGAGGCGGTGGGCCGCAAGGTCGGCAGCGTGCTCGTCTTCCCTCGTAGGAGGAGCCAACAATGACCACGATCAGCGTTCCCGCAAGAGCCAGATCGCTCAACTCGCTCTTCAGGAAAGCGCGGCGCCGGTCCGTGATGCTCGAGTCCCATGACGGGCACAGGTTCATCCTTGCTCCGGCTGATGGTTGGGAAGCCTTCGAAGTCGGGGAGGACTGGACTGAGAACAAGAAGCTGATGAAGTTCCTCACCGAGCGCCGCAGCGGGGGCAGAAGAGTCCCCCTTGAGGAGGTCGAGGCCAAGCTTGGCCTGCGGTAGATGGGCCAGCGAAGCACGGAGGGCAAAGCACTATGGGCGGACAGGTCAAGTCCGGCGAGGGCACACTGGTTGGCAATGCAGGTGAGCACTACGTGGTTGCCGAGCTGCTGAAGCGTGGCGTGATCGCTGCGCTGACGCCACGTAACTCGCCCGCATTCGACATCCTCGCCACAAGGGACGATCGCACCGTAAGGGTCCGTGTGAAGACGAAGTCTGAGCAGTATAACGACTGGCAGTGGGTAGTGAAGAAGGACGGGACCCTATTCCGCCGCTTGGCTCGCCATGACGACTTCACGGTACTGGTGAACTTGACCCAGCAGACCCGTGATCTGACGTTCTACATTCTGCCGACTTGGAAGCTGAACAGGTGGTTGGTCAAGGACTTTGACGATTGGCTGAAGACCCCTGGCAAGAAGGGGAGACGGCATGATCCGGCGAATACCAAACGAAACCTGACATTCCCCAAGTTCCAAGGCAGGCTGAGGCGCCATCTTGAGGCCTGGGATTCCCTGTGGCGTTAGTCAACCCGGAATAGGAGTTACCATGAGCGAGTTCAACGGTTTGGGCATGGGGTTGGGGAATCTGGCGCGGGTGTCGAGGGCGAAGACGCGCTCGATCTGCGCAGAGAACTTCACAGGGGAGAAGGGCAAGGCCGGCATGGCAACCGAGGGGACGGGGGCCCGGTGCGCCCGCGACCTGGGGCAGGGCTGGAAGGTGTCGCCAAGCGTCCGCATCAAGGCGGGCGAGACGTTCACGCTCGCGCACATCACCGGCTCGGGGGCCATCCAGCACGTGTGGATCACGGGCGACCTGTCGCTCAAGGGGCCACTGGCACGCTTCTTCATCCTGCGCTTCTACTGGGACGGGCAGGAGCAGCCGTCGGTGGAGTGCCCCATCGCCGACTTCTTCGCCTCGCCCTGGGGGCAATACGCGCAGATCAACTCGCTGCCCGTCGCCGTGAACCCCAACCGCGCCTACAACTGCTTCTGGGAGATGCCCTTCCGCAAGGAATGCCGCGTCACGCTGGAGAACCGCCACAACGACGACATCACGTGCTACTACTAGTACTCTGTCAACACAGAGCTGATGGGTAGAGTTTCGTGAGCTTTCTCCTGGCATCCTCGATGGTGAATTGCCAGTTGATCGTGGCGCCCTTGGCGTTTCGCTTCGTCTCCCACGCGGCGACCT
>VGYV01000469.1 GCA_016872855.1 Planctomycetota bacterium | reverse complement strand
GCCGAAATACACCTGTGCCGGCGCTGGATCGCCAGCTGCTCGCGCCGACCGACAACCACAACCCCTGGGGGCTACCCACAAAGAACCCCGAAGCGGCTTCTATGAGGAACTGAGGCTCGCAAGCGGCGCCTACTACTTCCATTTGGCGTAGGGTGCGCCCGGGTGTAGAGCCATTCTGTCAAGCGCTGTTATTCCACCCAGGCAAGGCATGTTCCTGGGCGAAGCTTGCATTGCAACGCAGTATGTAGCGCTGCAGTCGTGGAGGGATAGACTCGGGGGCTTCGGCGTCAGTGTCGCGGAGCGGGAGGATCGCGACGGGTGCAGGGCAGTCTGCCGGCTCCCCTGCCATGCTGCGTCTGCCAATGCGCATCTCAGGAGAGCGAACTCCGGCTAACAACTGAACTCGGTCGTGTCGCCCCGACCCGTGGTAGGTTCCTCGGCTTCGCTTCGCTCGCCTCGGAATGACAGGACTGGGGACAGGCGCTCGCCGGCACCTACCAGGTCTTGTCCTCCGTCGCGCCCTTGCGCTGGCGGGCGACGGCGAGCACGAGAAGATGGGGGTCGAGGTAGTTACCAGAACTGGGGGCGATACCCACCGCGCCGCCTCGCAGAGGACCAAAGCAACCGTCCAGCGCGGCGGGCGGGGCAGGGACTCAGGCGATGCGGATGAGCTGGGGGTCGGGGATGCCGAGCTGGCGGCGGGCGGCGGCGGTGTCGCGGAGGAAGCGGCGGCCGTCGGCCGCGTAGCCGGCCGTGGGCTTGAGGCCAGGCACCCGCTCGCACCACCAGGCGTTGAAGGGGTGCATGAGGAGTTCGCGGAGGTACTTGCTGTAGATGCTGGCGAGGGCTACGGGGAGGTGGCGGGCGTCGCCGCCCTCGTAGAAGCCGATGGTCATGCGGCGGGGGCCGTCGGCGACGGTGTAGAGGGATTCCTGGGCGCCCTCGGCGAGGGTGCGGACGCGTGCGCCGAAGAAGGTCTGGTGGAGGAGGAGGCCGTAGCGGTTGCGGCCGCCGTGTTTGTCCACGCGGACGATGAGGCCGCGCTCGCCCCAGTCGCGCCAGAGGGCGGCGAGGAGGGCGGAGGTCTTGAGGAAGAGCGTGGCCGACTTAGTGCCGTGAGCCGTCACAAGGCGGTTATACTCGGCGACGAGGACAGGGAGGGAGCGGACGCCAAGGAAGCGCGCGCCGCTGGCCTGGCGGAGGCGGGCGGCGTCGGCCTCGACTTGGGCGGCGTCGGCGGCGAGGGGGATGGGGAAGTCGGCCCCGCGATACCAGGGCTCGGCGTCGAGGTCGGCCTCCGCCACGTCAGCCACGGCTCGGAGGAGGGAGCGGAAGGTGGCGGGCCGGATGACCCCCCTCCCTCTCGGAGGGAGGGGGTAGGGGGAGGGTGTGCCCTCCGTCGTGGCCTCACCCTCACCCGCCTCGCGGACGAGGCGACCTCTCCCTGGAAGGGAGAGGGGGCAGAAGGGAAGATTGGCCCCCTGGGCTGCGGCGGCGAAGGCGAGGGCGGTGCGCTCGATGTGACGGACGCCGCGGGACTGGTTGAAGAGGCGCTTGCTGTCGTCCACGGCGACGCGGCAGGGGTCGCGGGCTGAGCGGGTCACGACGTCGGCGAGGCGGGTCCAGAGGTCCTCGCCCGCGGCGGGGGTCACATCTTCATTTCGCACATGGCCGCCATGTGCGAAATGAAGATGTGACCCCACGTCGAAGGCGACGGCGCTGACGACGAGCGGCCCGAGGAGGGGGCCGTAGCCAGCCTCGTCTATGCCTGCGATGACTGCCACGGGGTGGGCCTCATCTGATCTGCTCGGCGTTGAGCCAGGGGTCCAGCTCGATGCCGACGAATCCCGCCAGGAAGTCCACGAGCTGGAGCGGGCGCAGGAGGAAGCGGATGCCGACGCCGGCGTGGACTTCGGCCCCGATGGGGAAGCTGTCGCCCCAGCGGGTGTGGAGCGGGCCTTCCACGGTGTCCTTGACGAAGAAGACGGGGTCGCCGTTGAGTTCCTTGCGGTCGAGGTATTGGATGCCGCGGGTGCCGGTGCGGCGGACGAATTCGGCGTCGGCGGCGAGTCGGCGTGCGCCGAGGGCTCGGGCCGCGTGCTCGACGGGGTAGGCGAGGTAGCTGAAGGGGAGGAGGCCGAGCTGGGAGTCGATCTCGCGCCAGGCGCCGACGCGGCGGTCGAGGATGCCGAAGCGGCGGGTGCGGTGGTCGCAGGCGCCGAGGAACTGGAGGCCGTACTTGAGGTCAAGCTTCACGCCGCGGCCGGTGGCCACGTTGAGTTCCACGATGTCCAACAGGTCGGCGCAGCGCTCGTGGAGGTAGCGCAGGGGCGCCCAGGCGCGGGGCGTGGGCTGGGGCGGGGGGCCTTCGGCGGCGCCGGCCGCCCCGCAAAGGCCCAGGACGAACCAAGTGCCCAGGAGGGTGCGGCGCACGGGCAGGGTCCTAACGGCGGAGGAGTTCGAGCCAGTCGGCGGGCGCGGAGTGGATGCGCCATTCGCCGCTCTCGCGGAAGAGGACGACGTCGCCGATGAGAGTGCGGTTCTGGAACTGGAGACAGACGGGGACGACCATGCCGCGCTCGGTGCGGGACGGGTTGCCGAGCTTGAGGGTGTGGAGCGCGGCGAGGCCATCCTCGGGAATGGCCTGGACCCGTTCATCGAACTCGTTGAAGGTCATCGTCTGGCGGCGGGCGTCGGTGAGGAGTCCCCAGAGCGCTTGGGCCTGCCGGGCGCGAAGCAGTTCGGCGGCCCGCCGCACCACCTGTGAGGGTGACCGGTGTGTAAGGGCGAGGACGGCGATGAACCCGCCCACGACGGCGCCCGCAATGGCCAGGCCGATGACGACGGGGACCGGGCGCACGCGCCGGCGGGCCGGGATGTCGAACGGCACCAACTCGTCGGGCGTGGCCTCCGACAGCGGGCGCAGGGTCATGTGCTTGTGCGGGCCATCGCCGCTGTCGTCGAACGCGAACACCTCGGTGCCCACCTTGATCTGGTCGCCCGGCTCGAGGCGGCGCGGCTTCATCAGGAACTCGCCGTTCACGTAGGTGCCCAGCATGCTTCCGGTGTCGGTGAGCACCCAGCCCTCGCTGGTGGGCGCGAGGCGGCAGTGGGCGCGCGAGACCTGCTTTTCCATCACGCGAACGTGGCAGGACGGGTGGCGACCGATCACGACCGCGCGGACGCTGAGCGCGTGCTCCTCCTTGGTTCGCAGATTGGTCAACTTCGCCATGGCGACGACCACCCCGGGTCTTTCAGGACCTTGCGGTATTGTGCCAGGAGGCGGGCCACAAGTCAAGCGGCCCGTAGAGCGGTTGACAGGCGGCAGGGGGCGCGATAGCATACGGCCCAGGGAGGTGTGCGGGGGAAGTAAGGGGTTGAACGCGTGAAGATCACGAGGCTCGAGACGTTCTTCGTCAAGCCCCGCTGGCTGTTCCTCAAGGTGCACACGGACGAGGGGCTTGTGGGCTGGGGGGAGCCGATTGTCGAGGGCTGGTCCCGCACCGTGGCCGCCTGCGTGGACGAGATGGGGCGCTACCTGATCGGGCAGGACCCGCGCCGCATCGAGCACCACTGGCAGGCGCTCTATCGTGGGGGCTTCTACCGGGGCGGGCCGGTGCTCGTGAGCGCCCTGAGCGGCATCGAGCAGGCGCTATGGGACATCACGGGCAAGTGGCTCGGCGTGCCCATCTACCAGTTGCTCGGCGGGGCCGTGCGCGAGCGGATTCGCGTTTACGCCCACGTTGGCGGCGAAAGCGCCGAGGCCTACGCCGCGTCGGCCAGAAAGGCCATCGAGCGCGGTTTCACGGCGGTGAAGACCTGTCCCTTCGGCGCCGCGCGCTTCGTCGAAGGCCCTGCGTTCGTCGAGCAGGCGGTTGCCCGCGTGGCGGCGCTACGCGAGGCCGTGGGCAAGAGCGTGGACATCGGGCTCGACTTCCACGGGCGGGTCGGCCCGGCGATGGCGATTCAGCTCGCCAAGGCCCTGGAGCCCCTCTCGCCCATGTTCATCGAGGAGCCGTGCCTGCCCGAGAACGTGGATGCGATGGCGACGGTCGCCCGCTCGACAAGCGTGCCGATTGCGACGGGGGAGCGGCTGTTCACGAAGTGGGGCTTCCGCGAGGTGCTCGAGAAACAGGCGGCGGCGATCCTCCAGCCCGACCTCTCGCACGCCGGCGGCATCCTGGAGGTCCGCAAGATCGCCGCGATGGCCGAGGCCTACTACGCCGCCATCGCCCCACACTGCCCCCTCGGCCCCATCTCGCTCGCCGCGGGCCTCCAGGTGGACGCCTGCACCCCGAACTTCCTCTGCCAGGAGCAAGTGAGCCTGGGCGAGGGCTACCTCAAGCAGCCCTTCGTGGTCAAGGATGGCTACGTGGATGTCCCCGCCGGCCCCGGCTTGGGCATCGAGGTGGACGAGGCGGCCGTGGCCGAGAAGCGCTACGACGGCTCGTGGGAAACGCCCCGCCTGTGGCACGAGGACGGCTCGGTGGCGGACTGGTAGCTCTGCAATCGTCCTCGTCCTCGTCCATCGTCCTCCTCCTCGACTCTTCTCCACGCAAACCAGACGAATCGAGGACGAGGACGACGGACGAGGACGATTACGAGAACTGCTCCGCCGCCTCCTCGTCAATCCGGCCTGACCAGAGATAGCGGTCGGTTTCGGCGACGATGACCTTGTTGAGGAGGAGCAGGGCGGCGAGGTTGGGGATGGCCATGAGGGCGTTCGCCACGTCGGCGAAGTTCCAGACGACGGGCACGCTGGCGACGGCTCCGAGGAGCACCGCCAGCACCCAGGCCGCGCTCGAGGGCGTACATCGGGCCGCCCAGCATCGTGCCGTCGCTGGTCTTGACGCGGTACTTCACGCTCAACAGCGCCTCGGCGTACTTCGTGGCGATGCCGAACACCCCGGTGAGCCAGCACCAGAAGACCGCCCCCGGCCCGCCCAGGGCCACAGCAGTGGCCACGCCCACGATGTTGCCCGCGCCGATGGTTGCGGCCAGCGCGGTGGTGAGCGCCCCGAACTGACTCACGTCGCCCGCCCCGCGCTCCTCCTTGCTCACCGACAGCTTGATGGCCAGCCCCGTGTAGCGTTGTATGCCCCGCAGCCGAATCGTGAAGAACAGATGGGTGCCCATCAGGAGCGCCACCGTGGGCAACCCCCACGCGGCGTTGCTCAGGCCGGCGATGAACGCGCTGAGCACGGCAAGGATGTCTTCCATCCCTATACATCCTATTGGCCTGTGGACCGGCGCCAGCCACGACAGGTGGTATTCTGCCATGTTGCGGCCCCGACTGCAAGCGGAAATCGCGCCGCCATTGCTCCGCAAGCCGCCGTCTGATACGATACGGGCGAAAGGAGGCTGCCATGCGCTCGACCTCGGCCTTCATCACCTGCGCTCTCTGCTTCCTGGCCCCCGCCGCGAACGGCCAGGCGCCGCGGGAGTTCGACTGGATTCCCAGCGGGAAGATCGCCGTGGGCGACGAACGCTCGGAGGCCGCCGCGCGATACTGGTCCGATGCGGCCGCGGCCGCGCGGGTGGAGCTTCCCTATGCGAGCGGCCGCAGGGTCGCGGCCACGGCGCGGGAAGTGAAGCTGGAGCGCTTCCGCGTCCGCATCGCCACCTACCGCGGGGCCGCGAAACGGGGCCTCTTCCTCCGGTCGCCGCAATAGTGGCTGAGTGTCCCAGTCTCCCGAGGGCCGTGAGGGGGCGCGCTATTCTACGCGCGAGTGAGCCGGGCGAATCGAGCTACTCGACGGTCGGGTGCGCCTTCTCCCAGTCCTTCCGGTGCGGCCCGAGCCGTTGGAGCAACTGATCCATTGCTTTGGCCACCTCGCCATCGAGCACGTTCCGCAGACCGTCCAAGCGGGCCAGCATCTTCGGGCCGGCGGGGATGGACTCCCGCAGGAGCATCGGGTGCAACCTCTCCGGTTGGTGTAGCATTGGCTCGTTCGCGCCCCAGACCAACCACGTGCAGCCCGGGCGTGGACCGCCCCCAATCCCCTTACCCATCACGTCGTCTGCTTTGCCGAGGAACGCTTCTTCCGCCGCCAAGTAGTCAATGATCCGGTCTGCCTCGGCCTCGGCGATTTGCACGACCCGCCAACTGGCCTTCCCCGTCTCAGGCGGCCGCGGGGCGCTCAAAGTCAGCGTGTAGTCGCCCTTTTCTGGCGACTCCATTTCGGCCTCCGGGGCGCGGTACTCGATGGCCAGGGCGAATCCCGCCCTGTTTGCCTTGAGGGACTTGGCAAGCCGGCCCGCGCGGGCCGCTTCTGGCTGCGTGGCGGGCAGGGCGGGCATGCCCTTAATCACCGCCTGGATGTCAGCTACCAGGCGCGAGTGTTCCTCGGAGGGCTCGCCCCAGCCAAATGGCGCACAGAACACGTGGCGCCGACGCCACACGCCGATCTGCCTTGCGGGTGACCAGGCCGCGGGTGACCAGGCCGACGAATCGTTGTGTGGCCTCGGTGGGTTGTCCCACTCCATGATCCACAGCTCCGGCGCTCTCCGCCCGTGGGCTCCGGGCGCCAGGGTCCGCTGGTAATGCAGTACCAGGTGGGCTCCTTTCCCGCCCACCCAGCCGTACGGGTTGGACCGGTCGCCGGACCTGTCAACAGTGATGGCCCACGTGCCGGCCAACTTCTCACCAAGTGCGTGCAGCAGCGTGTCGAGTTCTCCAGCCGCCGGCTGCGTCGCCGACCCGGCTGACCGCCTCAAGGCTCGGGTGATCTCCTGGTCCAGGATCGCGTTGATCGCCTTGACGAAATCGGGGTCATCGCTGAGGACGGTCAGGCCTATGCCCAACTTCATCCA
>VGYV01000468.1 GCA_016872855.1 Planctomycetota bacterium | reverse complement strand
GAAACGCCAAGGGCGCCACGATCAACTGGCAATTCACCATCGAGGATGCCAGGAGAAAGCTCACGAAACTCTACCCATCAGCTCTGTGTTGACAGAGTACTAGCTTCCCGGCTCAGGGGCAGGGAGGGTCAGGCATTAACCTTTTTAACCTTTCCAGCCGCTTCAGGCCCTCTTGCCGGTAGCCACTACGGGCTTTCCCCCTTGGTGGGCACTGGTCCCCAGCTCTTCCTCCCGGGACGACCGCTTGAGTCGGATGAGCCAATCATCTTGCCTCGGCTTCCCCTGTTCGTCCGCTCACGGATGCCACAAACTCCCTGAGCACAGCCAGCCGCCGGCCGTGCCAAAGGACGGGCACGTTGTAGAGCGGCAGATGGGCCTCGCTGCCGTCGCCCAGCGTCACCTTCTGCGTGCCCGCCGGCCGCAGGCCCAGAGCCGCCATCTGGCCAGGGGCCAGCGCCACGAACCCATCAAACCCAGTGTCCAGAATGCACGCCAGGGTCATCGCCGGGCCGCCTGCGCGCCCAACCTGGACCGGCACCACCGCCTCCAGGCCCGAGTTCACCCTGCCTATCATGCAGGCTCCCTCCGCGCGAAGCGCGCGCCGATACGGTGCGCGGTTCGGCTACCCACCCGCAGCACGTAGAACACCCTATCGGGATGCCGCTCCATCGCGCGATTCAGCGCCGCCGCCTCATCCGCGTCGAGCTCGCAGTCCCCGCTCTCCACCTCCAGAACCAGGAACTCCCCCTTGTGCTCCGGCTCAATCTCCGCTCGGAGCACCCTATCGTAGTAATCCTGGCCCCGCCGGGCCAGCTCCTCGCAATTCAGCGTCTCGGGGCTCACGCTCGTCTCCTTCACTCCTGCGTTTCCATCGTATTCTACACCCCCGCAGCCCCCCATGCCAACAAGGTACGGCGTACATGCGTGAACGTGGAGTCTCCTCTTCTCACGCGGGACGCGGCACGCGGCACGTCCCCTCTTCTCACGCATCACGCATCACGCGCCATGCCCAACCCATCTCTGAGCCGCTACCTGGTGGAACCCACAAACTCCCTAATCACCCTCATCGCCCGCCCCATCTTCTCCTCAAAGTCCCTCATCCCCTCGATCTTCACATACCTCGGATGCCCGCCCCACAGCTCGCCCAGAAGGCCGTCCAGCAGCGCCGCCTGAGCCACGTCCTCGGGCCGATGCGCCGCAGGATACCGCACGTATGCCTCCGGCACCCTCACCGCCGCACTCTCCATGTGCACCACCAGATCATACCGCCGATAGTGCTCCTCGAGCGTCGTCCCCGTCATCTCGAAGAACGACTCCCGCGAGTGCCCGAACGACATCCAGAACGCACACGGGTCCAGCGTTCCCCGATGGCACACGATGGCCCTCTTCCCCGTCCCCACCAGCGCCCGCTCCAGACCCTCCTCCACCCCCGCCTGGATCGCCACCAGCGCGCACTGGAACCCCCGCGACCGTGGGCTCAACCGAATGAACCGCACCGGAGGATCGCTTGGCGCAACGCGGGGTCATGCAGGAGCCACAATACGCTTCTCATGTGGCACTCCGCGTATGAAGCCTCAAGGAAGCTAGTGCTTGTTCCTGTGCTCATGTCGGCGGGTTGCAGCGTCCACGAGTTGCCGAAGGCGCGGAGAGATGGCCAGGAGGGCATCAGTTGCGGCACGGCGACAGCCAGGATCCCGTCCCCATATCGCGGCTTGCGTAAGGGGCTTGATGGCACGCCTGTCGCCAAGTCTGCCCAGTGCTTCGGCTGCCGCACGCCGAGCATGCGCATCGCCACCCCGCAGCGCATTGATAAGTGGCTCGAAGGCCCCTGGGGAGCCGCTCGCCCCCACGCGGGCGATGTCCTCGGCTTCTCCCCTGACCAGTTCCTGCCAGGCAGGTTGGCCGAGTGCCGCCAGGGCCGCGGCTGCGACACGGCGAACGTTCCCCTCCGCGTCCCCAAGAGCCTTGATGAGAGGCTCGACAGCACGCGCGTCACCCAGACTCGCGAGCGCATCGGCTGCGGCACTTTGGACGCCGGGATGGCAATACCCAAGCGCCTTGATGAGCGGCTCCACCGCGCGCGGGTCTCCCAGTTTGCCCAGTGCTTCGGCTGCCGCTCGTCGAGCGTCCTCATGGCAACACCCCAGCGCCTTGATGAGCGCCTCGACAGCACGCGGGCCGCCGCTCGCCCCCAGGCGGGCAATGTCCTCGGCTTCTCCAGTGACCAGTTCCTGCCAGACAGGTTGGCCGAGTGCCGCCAGCGCCTCAGCAGCGACACGGCGAACGCTCCCCTCCGCGTCCCCAAGGGCCTTGATGAGGGGCTCGACAGCACGCGCGTCTCCCAGCTTACCCAGTGCAAGAGCCGCGGCACGGCGGACCTCTGTGCCGCCGTCGCCCAAGGCGTGCACTAGCGGCTCGACGGTACGCAAGTCGCCCAGCTTACCCAAGACCTCCACCGCACAAAGACGACAGTACCACCCCCACCGCCCCAAAGCCTTGATGACGGGTTCAATGGCCCGGGTGTCGGCGCAAAGCCCGACCAGGGCGTCGACCGCGGCACAACCAACGTCGGCCTCTGGATGACCCAGAGCCTCAACGAGCGGTTCAATGGCACGCGCATCGCCCAGCTTGCCGAGTGCCTCAGCCGCACCACGCCGCTCGGCTGGGTCGCGGCGTATTTCGCACCCCGCTATGGACTCCTTGTAGCCGAGAACGTGCGTGAGCGGCTCGACGGCGCGGGCATCCCCGCTTTCTCCCAAGCGGGCAAAATCGCCATCATCGCCCCGCACCAATTGCTGCCACACCGGCTCGCCCAGTCTTCCCAGCGCTCTGGCTACCGCACTTCGAACGAATCCATGGTGGCTGTGCAGGGCCTTGATGAGCGGCTCGATGGCCCGTGGGGAGCCCAACCTTCCCAGAGCCTTAGCCGCCTCAGCTGCAACATACGGCCAGCCCTCCAAACAGTTTACGGCTGCAAGAGTCTCGATCAGGGGCTTGACGGCCCGCAGGTCGCCGAGCTTGCCGAGAGCCTGGGCTGCTGCGCATACCTCCCCTCTGCGCGACTCCCCGAACTCGGGCTCATACGGCAGCACAAGGTCTAGGAGTCGCTCGACGGCATGCGCGCCACCCGATTCCCCAAGAGCTCTTACTGCGTCTACTCGCTGTTGCCGTGAGTATTGGGGGCTGGAGAGCATGCGAAGGCACCGGCGGACTCTCAGCCACTTGAACACGGTGCTCCTCCTTCCTTGCACGCAATTGAAGCGGCGCAGCTCTGTGCTGCCCCCGCGAGGTGAAGTGCTCTGTGGTCGACCCCCTCGCATCCGGTCGGGACGGCGGCAAGGTCGTGTTGCGGGATCTCACCATAGCACAGGTAGCGGAAGCACGAGGCAGGGCAGACGAGTGAGGGAACGAGCATGAAGTGGGGCTGTGGGGCGCGGCGTGTGGCGGTGGCCAGGCCCTCAGAGGGTTCCGCGTGCAGGTATGCACGCCCTACCTCAGGGTCAACCGCGGCTTCGCCCATTTGCCGTCCCCTCTGTGCGATGCAGTATTCTGAAATCGGCAATCGGCAATTGGCAATCGGCAATCACAGGAGGACCCACGGCTCTCTATAAGGATAGCCGAGCTGGCGGTTGGCCTCCTCGTCGCCGATGAACTGCTCCTTGACGGGGTCGTAGCGGAGCTTGCGGCCGAGCTTGTAGGCGAGGTTGCCCAGGGCGCACAGGCTGGTGATGCGGTGGCCGGCCTCGACGGGCACGATGGGGTCCTTGCGGCTGCGGACGCAGTCGAGGAAGTTGCCGACGTGGTCGTTGCTCACGTAGAGCGCGGTCTCGTGGGCGCCGGGCTCGAAGACGACCTTCTTGTCGTAACGCACGCCATCGCAGTTGCCCACGACCAGGGTGTCCTTGTCGCCGATGAACGCGACGCCGTAAGCCGGGGGCCTGGGGTCGCCGCCGAGGCAGCGCGGCTCGCCAGGCTGGTCCCAGTGAAGCGTCCAGTCCGGGTTCTTGAACTCGTAGACGACGCTCATGGTGGTTGGGATATCGTAGAGGCCGTCTGGGATGTCGCCCGTGGCCTCGATGCTGACGGGGCCGGTGTGGTCAACGTTCATCGTCCAGCACACGATGCCGAAGATGTGTGCGCCGCGGTCGCGGATGTTGCCGCCGCCGCTGCACATGAGCCAGCGGAAGCTGCCGTGGGTGTGGGCGGGGTGGTAGGGGAAGTAGGGGAGGGGGCCGAGCCACATATCGTAGTCGAGCTGCGGCGGGACGGGCGAGGGCGGGGAGGCGTCGCGGCGGGGATTCGGGTAGTGCCAGCAGCGGGCTTCGCGGACGCGGCCGCAGTAGCCGTTGCGGACGTATTGGGCCGAGTAGCGGCCGCCGCTCTGGGAGCGTCCCTGGCTGCCGACCTGCACGATGCGGTGGTGGCGGCGTGTGGCGGCGACCATTGCCTGGCCCTCGCGGACGGTGACGCACATGGGCTTCTGGACGTAGGCGTCCTTGCCCGCAGCGACGGCGTGGAGCACGTGGAGCGCGTGCCAGTGGTCGGGCGAGGCGATGACCACCGCGTCGAGGCCGGGGTGCTCGAGGAGCTGGCGGAAGTCGGCATAGGCTTTCGCCTTGCCCTCGGTGGAGGATTCGGCGCGCGAGAGGCGCTCCTTATCCACGTCGCACACGGCCACGGGCGTGGCCACGCGGCTGCCGAGGACCTGTCGCAGGTGCCCATTGCCCATTCCCCCGACGCCGATGTGTCCGACGGCGATGCGGTCGCTCGCCGGCTCCTTCTCTGGCCCGCCGAGGGCCGTGCTGGTGAGGAAGTAGGGCGCCGCGAGCCCGAGGCCCGCGCCCTTCAGGAAGTCGCGTCGAGAGCACCGTGAGGCCACTGCCTACTCCTTGCATGCGTCGGGATTGGGAGCGCGCCGCCGCAACGCCGCGGCGCGATGCCATTATGTGGTGATGCCGCTGTCGTGTCAAGCAGGTTTTCCGCGAGGCGCGCCCCGGGTCTCTGCACCCACCGAGCCACCGCCCTGAAGGTGCGTCCCAGAGGATGCCGATATTCAATCATCCGTAACAATTCAGCCGTCTGAAGTGCCCGCCCCCACTGGGGCAAGCCCAGTGGGGGCGGGCGCTTCACTCGGTTGAAGTGTAACGTTCCTTCTTGACAACGCGGGGGCGCCGTTGGCCCCAGGGCAGCGAATCCTGGGGGCTCTGGGGGCGAAGCTCTTGCGCCGTAACGCAATCTACCCTATGATACGCAGAAGGATGGGCTGTCTTGGGCAACCCTGTCACACGCATCGCGAGGAGATGAGCCGATGGCCAATGGTGGATTGTTCAAGGTGGCGGAAGTGGTGCAGATGGCGATTGACGAGGAGCACAACGGCAAGCTGTTCTACAACGCGCTGGCCAAGTGCGCGAACAGCCCGCTGCTCAAGGAGGCGGCCAAACGCCTCGCCGTCCAGGAAGAAGGCCACGAGCGGGCGTTCACCGCCCTCCGCGACCGCCTCGGCGTGCCGGCTGCGCCTGAGACCTACCCCGGCGAGTACGCCGACTACATGAATGCGCTGATGAACGGCAAGACGTTCCCGAACGAAGAGGCAGCGGTCAAGCTGGCGCAGGAGGCGGGAGGCGACGTGGCGGCCGTAAACACGGCCCTGCTCTTCGAGAAGAACACCCTGCTCTTCCTCAGCGAGATGAAGGGCCTGGTGTCCGACCGCGACGCCGATATGGTGGACGAGTTGATTGACGAGGAGCGCCAACACCTGGTGGACCTGAGCAACCTGCGGACGATGCTGACGGTGTAGGGTGTGCATACTTGCACACCATCCCTCTTGCGATTCCGCGTGCAGGTATGCACGCCCTACCGCTACTGGGGTTTCTTCCCGAGCAATCCCTCGACGAGCGCCTTGCGCCCCTGGACGGCCATGCCCACGGCCAGCGCGAGCAGGACAAGGGCGGTGATGCCGAGCGTGTAGTCGGGCTTCTCGGCCTCGAAGAGATACTGGTGGGCCTGCCAGAGCAATGCCGCCATCGTGGTGACGAGCATGAAGATGGCCGGCAGCGCCGTGCAGAGCGCCCGCCGGGCCTTCTTCAGCAGGTAGCCCGTGATCACGATGAGGGCCAGCGCCGCGATGAGCTGGTTGGCCGAGCCGAAGACCTTCCAGATGCTTGCGAACGCGCTCTTCTGCGTGGCCAGGAGCAGGGCGAGGGCAACCGGCGCCGCCGAGGCCAGCCAGCGGTTGCGGAAGGCCCGCACGTGTTCCCCGACCAACTCGTGGGTGATGAAGCGCGCGAGGCGCACGGTGGTGTCCAGCGTCGTCAGCACGAAGGCGTTCACCATCAGAATGCCCGCGATCATCCCCAGATTCTCGACCCCGCAGGCCCGGCCCAGGCGGCCCAGGAACGGGTCGGTCAACACGTCGAAGCCGCGCCCGAAGGCCACAATCGCCCCGCCGCCCGTCTTCTGCCCCAGGATGCCGAGCAGCGAGTAGCCCCCGGCACCCGCCTCCTCCTGCCTGAAGCAGATGCCGGCGCCCACGGCGACCAGGGCCATGATGGCCAGCGCGCCCTCCGTGAGCATGGCGCCGTAGCCCACCGGCAGCCCGTGCTTCTCCTTCGCTAACTGCTTCGAGGTCGTGCCCCCCGCCACCAGGCAATGGAAGCCGGAGACGGCGCCGCAGGCGACCGTGATGAACATCATGGGCCAGAGCGGCTGGGGGGACCAGAGGCTCTCGGTCACTGCCGGGGCCTTGAGCGCGGGCTGCACCCACACGATGCCCACGAAGCCCGCGAGCATCCCGCCCAGGAGAATCCAGGTCGAAAGATAGTCCCGCGGCTGGAGC
>VGYV01000467.1 GCA_016872855.1 Planctomycetota bacterium | reverse complement strand
GGAGAGAGGCGTGCCCGCCGGGCTGGTGCTGCGTGCCGTAACCCCATACGAGAAGCCAGCTTAGGTCTTCCTGGCGGGCGCAGGCCAGGCAGTAGGCGTGGTCGTGGGCTTTGTGGCGCCCCGCGACGGTGAAGTGGACTCTTGCCTCTTCTTTCCAGCAGTTCTGGCACAGCATAGTGGTTGCCTGTCTTCCTGGCGGCGAGGCCCGTCGGTAGCGCAACCCACACCTGACAGAGTGGTCGCTGATTCAGGCGGATTGCTGCCGGAATATTCAGGATGGCTAGGGACGGGCGCTGCCGAGGCGGCGGATGACGAGATGGGTGTCGAACCAGCGAGGGTCGCGGTTGCGGAGCCAGTGGAAGCGTTGGTTCTGGCAGGAGAAGAGGATGATCTGGTGGCGGCTGGCGGAGAGGTCGGCCAGGACTCGGACGGCGGCCTCGAAGCGCGCGTCGTCGAAGTGGGCGAAGGGGTCGTCGAGGAGCAGGAGGCCGCCGCCGGCGCGGCGGCCCATGAAGTCGGCGATGCCCAGGCGGACGGCCAGGCACGCCTGGTCCCAGGTGCCAGCGCTCAGGCAGGCGCGCGTGGGGGCGTCGGCACTCTGGACAGGGGAGGGCAGGGCGCGGTGGACGAAGCCGAAGGAGAGGTTCTTGTCGAACTTCAGGTCGCTCAGGGAGGGCGCGATGCGGTGGAGGAGGGTGGTGGCAGAGCGGTTGAGTTCGTCGGCCCACTGGCCGTGGACGTCGCGGGCGATTTCGTCGAGGATGCGTGCGGCAAGCTGGATGGCGGCGTCGTGGCGGCGCGCGCGTGCGAGGGCCTCGCGGCGCTCGGCGAGCTGGTCCTCGAGCCTGGGGCGCTCGGCGTGGTAGCGTGTGAGGGTGGCGAGGACGGCGCGGCCCGCCTCGTCGGCTTGGAGCCGCTTGGCCTCTTCCACGGCCTTGGCTTCGTCACGGCGGCGGCGGTACTCGGCGGCGCTCTCCTTGGCCTCGAGGGCGAGGAGGGCCGGACGCTCCTCGCGCATGTTGGCGATGGCGCGGTGAAGACGGTCGGCGTCCGCGCGCATTGCGTCGAGTTTCTTCGGGTCCACCAGGCCGCTGCTGGCATGGGGAATCAGCTCGTCCGCCAACTGGCGGAGGCGGCGGAACTGGCGGGCGAGGTCGTTGAACCTGGCGATGGCGGCCTCGACGGCGTGGTGCGGCTCAATGCCCGCGGCGGCGAAGACGGAGCGTAGCTTGGCCGTGAGGGCCTCGGCCTCCGAGCGGAGGGCATCCCGCCGCTCCGTCTCCTCGCGCAGCTTGCGGTCGAGCTCGGCGAGGCGCTGGCGCAGGCGAAGCGAGGTGGTCATCCGCTCCTGGAGGCTGGCCAGGGCGTGGGAGAGGGAGACGCCCATCGGGCGGTCCTGCCCCCAGTGTTGGAGGACGGCGGCCACCTCGGCCTCGAGCGCCTCGCGCTCGGCCGCTAGCTCCGCCTCGCGGTGTCGAAGGAGGCTCAGCGTCCCACACACCCGCCGCAGTTCGTCGAGGGAAGTGTAGTCTTCGATCAGGACCTCGGGCTGTTCGTAGCCGAACTTGTGGGCGAGGTTGCGGAGGCGCAGGTCGAGCTGGCGCTGCTCGGCGACCAGGCGGCCCTGGCGCTCCTCGGCCTCGCGGTGGGAGTCCTGGGCGAGGGCCAGCTCGCTCTCCTTGAGGGTCTCCGCTTCGAGCGCCGTGCGGCGGCCTCGCAGGGCGACCCAGGCGCCCGCCGCGGCGCCGAGGGCGGCGAGCGCGACACCCGCGGCGAGATGGAGGAGTGCGAGGGGAGCGGCGAGGACGACGAGCGCCAGCGCGATGACGGCGCCGGTGGCCAGGAGGTGGCGGCCGGCCTGACGCTGGCTCTGGCGCTCGGCCTGGATGCGGTCGCTGCGGAGGGTGGCCTCGACGGCGAGGCGCTTGGCCTCCTCGACCTCCGAGACCACGCGGGCCGCAGCGCGGCCGTGGTCGAGCAGGAACTCCGCATCGTCGGCCTCGAGCCGTGCGAAGCGCTCCTCCAGGCGGTCGAGGTCCTCGACCGAGGCGCCCTGGTCGGTCAGGCGGGCCTCCTCGGAGGCCACCTCGTCCTGGAGCTTCTGCTCGCGCGCCTCGAAGTCGCGGGTTCGGCCGACCAGTTGCTGCACGGCCTCGAGGTCCTCCTGGGCCGCGGAGACCAGGGGGCCGAGCTTGTCGAGCTCCATCCGCGTGGGGTCCAGGACGTTCCGGCGCAGTTCGGCGATGGTGCGCTCGGCCTCCTCTGCCTTGCGCAGGTGGCCCAGGCGTGCCCCCTGCCACTGCTGCACGTCGTCCTCCTGGGTGGCTGGGAACGACTGGAGGTGGGCTAGCTTGGCGCGCTCCGCCTCGAGCTCCTCGAGCTTGGCCCTGTGCTTCTGTGCAAGGTCCACCTGGGCGCGCAACTCGTCCATCTCGGCCACGTGGGCCAGGTAGTCGAGCCTCATTGCGCTGGCCCGGAGTTCCTCGCGTTCGGCGGTGAGGCGCTGGAACGTGGCATCCTGGTCCCGCACGGCTGTGCGCTCGTCCTCGAGCTTCTTGAGGTCCAGCTCGAGGGCGGCGGCGTCTCTCTCCAGGCGGGCGATCTCGTTCTCGATGAGGCCGCGGTCCTTGAGGGCGACGCCGGGGTACCGGCGGAGGGCCTCGCGCATGGCCTCCTGCGCGGCGGCCACGGTTCCGCCGCCGGCCTGGGTGTCGGCCGCGCGCTGTACCAGGGCATCAAGGCCCTCCGCCTCGGCCACCGCGCGCAGGTCGTCCTGCCGCACCAGGAAGGTCTTGAGGAACTCCTGGACGGAGAGGCCGAGGAGCGCTTGGCCCACCAGGCTGGGGTCGCTCCCTGGGCACAGTTCCGAGGTGATGAGCTTGTTGGTGGCGAGGTCCACCACGCGCAGGTCGTTGGCCTTGGCGAAGTCCCAGCGGAGCTCGAGCGCGCGCTTGCCGTCGTGCAAGCGCAGGCGGGTGCCGAAGGGTCCGCCGGCGAGAGGCGTCCAATGGGCCTTGCGGGGGCGGAGCGAGAGGGTCCGCCGCTCGTCGTCCTCGACGCCGAACAGGGATGCGAGGAGTGCCATCTGGAGGGTGGTCTTGCCGGCCTCGTTGTAGTCGAGGAAGAGGGTGATGCGCTCGCGCTCGAAGCGTAGCGGCTCGGCGGCGGTCCGAAGGCAGCCGAAGCCGTCAATCCACAATTCGCGGAGCTGGATCATCGCAGGTGTATCTCGCCGAGGGTGAGCGCGTCGAGGCCGTAGAAGAGGGCCTCCTTGATGCGGGCGCGCTCGGCCTCGTCAGGGGCTTGTTGGTAGAGCTTGCGCATGCGCCAGATGAAGAGCTCCTCGCTCGTGGCGGCCAGCCCGGGCTCCTTGTCGGGCGTGGCCGCCAGGTCCACCGCGTGGTCGGGCTCCACGCGCGAGTCGTCCACGGCGGCGTGGAAGAAGCGCTCGGCGAGGGCCTGGCGCGGGTCGAAGGCCACGCCGCGGGCGATGCGGCCGTGAAGCGTCACGTGCACCATGTCGCGCTGCCCCGCCTTGCTCGCGGCTAGCAGCCCGTCGAGCCGCTGGGCGAGGGCCGCGGTGTCGGTGAGGCCGGTGACGTCCATCTCGATGCGGTGGATGGCCCGGTCGTCCGCCCTGTGCCACCGCAGGGCAGACTCGTTGAGGGGCTGCTGCGGCGTCAGCTCGACGTCGAGCCAGGAGCCTGGGGTGAGGTCGCCGAGCGAGGCCGCGAAGGGCGCGCCTGCATAGGCGCCGAGCAGCTCGCCGCGCTCGCCGACGATGGGGCCGCCGCGGTGGTAGTGGCCCACGGCGGCATAGGTGTAGCCGGCGCGGGCCAGCTCGGCGGCCGTGAAGGGCAGCACCTGGGGCTCGGCGCCCGCGCGGGGGTAGCTTTCGAGCGAGCCGTGGAAGAGGAGGATGCGGCAGCCGTTCTGGGCGGCGCGCGGCAGCTCGGCCAGGGGGCGGTGTGTGTCGGGCACATGGCGGTGGAAGGCCACGCCTGTGACGGTGACGTTGGGGTGGCCCGGGAGCGGAACGGTCTCGAAGCGGTCGGCGGCGAAGATTCGGACGTTGCTGCCCCACTTGGGGCCGCTGCCGCGGCTCTGGTAGAGCGCGCTGTGGGGGTCGTACGGGCTGGACGGGGCGTAGGCGTCGTGGTTGCCCGGCGCGAGGAAGACGGGGATGGGCGCGATGCTGTTCAGGGCGTTGATGGCGAAGTTCAGGTCGTCTACGTCGGGCTCGGGCGAATCGAAGAGGTCGCCGGGGAGCAGGACTGCGGCGGGGCGGGTGTCGCGGACGTGAGCGGCGAAGCGGGAGAGGCACTGGCGCTGCTCGGCGCGGCGCGTCTCGGCCTTCTTCTGGGGCAGGGCGAGCTTGCCGCCGCTCAGGCATGCGCCCAGGTGCAGGTCCGAAAGCTGGGCCAGCCTCAGCCTCTCCATCCACGCTGTCCTCCAGGTGTCGCATCTTCAATTCGCACATGGCCGCTATGTGCCAATTGAAGATGCGACACCTTGCACCTGCTCCGCGGCGTGGCGGAGCAGGAGATCGGTAACGGGAATCCGCCACTCCCGGCCCTGGGACAGGAAGAATAATACCACTTCCGCGACGGGCTTGCAAAGGGCCGTCCGCGCAGCGAGGGCGTAGGCTGCCGCCTGGGGAGTGTAGGCATCGGCCCGGCGGGCGAGTTCCGCCTCGTCCTGCACTGCATCCGTCTTGAAATCCACCACCACCACGCGCCCGTTCTCTACGAACAACAGGTCCATCGCGCCCGTCAGGAGGATGCCCGTGGCACGGCTGGCTTGCCCAGCCGTGTCTCCGTGCCCCAGCACACTGCTGGACAAGCCAGCAGTGCCACACTCCTCGCGCACGGGCGCACTGCTGGACAAGCCAGCAGTGCCACGCGCATGGCTGGGCACGGGTGCCCCTCGCCGGCTATGGACTCCGCCGCCCACGATGATCGAGAAGGGCACCTCGTGCTGGCAGCCCGCCGCGCGGGCGCGGGCGAGGAGGGGTGAGGCGAGGGCGGTGTCGAGCAGGCGCGCCGCCTGCTGAATCTGTTCCGCGGACAGGGCGAGGGCCTTCGCCTCCGCATGAAGCCGGGCATGCACGGCGGCGGGGTCGTCCAGCGTGGACCGCTGGAGGCAGCGGTGGACGAGTGAGCCGATGCGGCGGCCGGCGCCGGAGCCCGCGGTCGCCTCCGGCTCGTCGCTCGGCGCCGTCAGGCCCTCTTCGAGGCGCGAGGGCGAGACGGCGACGCGGCCCCCCGTGGCCGTGGCGAGGCTGGCGGCGACCTGCTGCTGCCACTGGGCGCGGGCGGCGAGGCGGGCCTGCGCCTCGGCGGACCGCGGCTCGGCCGCGGGCGGGGCCAGGCGGAAGGCGCGCGGGGGCGGGGGCGTCAGGTCCAGGGTGCGCGTGTCGTACACGAGGCCCTTGGGCGTCACGGCCCCCCAGTCGGGGTCCTCGGGCTGGGCCGCCTCGCGCAGGAAGCGCGCGGGGCCGGCCGCCCCCTTGCACCAGCCGGGGAAGAGGAGCAGGCAGTCGCGCGCCCGCGTGGCGGCCACGTAGAAGCGCCGGGCGTCCTCCGCGTCCTCCCGAAGCCGCTCGTAGTCGTCCCCCGGCCAGTTGGCGGTCTGGAACCCCGCCTTCTTCTCGCCAAGGTAGAAGGCGAATTGGCCATCCTGGGGCGGCCGGCCGCGGAGGACGCAGAAGCTGTTCGCGTGCCTCCTGTCCTTGCTCATGTCCACCAGGAGGACGATGGGGAACTCGAGCCCCTTGGCGGCGTGGACGGAGAGGAACTGCACGGTGTCGTCGCCTGCCTCGGAGGAGGCGGATTCGGCCTCGCGGGCCTCGGTCTGGTGCAGGCGGGCGAGCCAGCGGACGAAGCTGCGGAAGCTCACCCGCTGCGTGGCCTCCAGGGCGCGGGCCTGGACGACGACCTTCAGGAGGTTCGCCACCCGCTGCTCGCCGCGCGGACGGAGCAGGAAGAGCTCGAGCACCTTCGTCCGCTCGTACAGCCGCTGGAGGAGGAGCGGCGTCGGCTCCGCGTCGCGGCGCTCGTGGAACTCCCTCAGCACGGCTGTGGCCGCGGCAAAGGCTGGTGGCACGGGCACCCTCTCAGCCGTGGCACGGCTGGCTTGCCCAGCAGTGCCACACTCCTGGCCCAGATAGCTCAGCGTGCCCTGCGCGCACTTGGCCAGGAGCAGTTCCTCATCCGACACGCCGAAGAAGGGGCCGCGAAGGGCGGCGACGAGCGACAGGCGGTCGTGCGGGTTGGCGAGGGCCTTGAGGACTGCGACGAGGCTGTGGACTTCGTGCGACATGTAGAAGTGCCTGCCGCCGCTGATGCGCAGCGGCACGTCGGCATCGGCGAGGGCCTCGGCATAGGCATCGGAATATTCAAATCGCTCGGCCAGGATGGCGATGTCGCCGTAGCGCGCCGGGCGCACCGCCCGCTCCTTCTTGTCCTCGACCCGCCAACCTTCGGCGATGATGCGGCTGATCATGGCGGCCACGCACCGGGCCTCGAGGCGGCGGGCTGAGGGCATCTTCTCCAGCTCCTCGTCGTGGCCCGGCGGGGGATAGACCAACGCCACCGCCGCGCGCTCTCCCACGGCGTCCCGATACGGATGGAGGGGAACATAGGCGGGCTGGTAGAGCCCGCCGTCGCTGGGCGGCGCGATTTCATCCTTGAAGATGGCGTTCACCGCCTCGGCGATGCCGGGCACGGGGCGAAAGCTCTGCGAGAGGGTCAGCTCCGCCCCTGGGGTCACATCTTCATTTCGCACGTGGCCGCCCCGTGCCAAATGAAGATGTGACCCCACCAGGGCGCGTTTCGCCCTTTCGTAGGTCTCGATGTCGGCCCGGCGGA
>VGYV01000466.1 GCA_016872855.1 Planctomycetota bacterium | reverse complement strand
CCGGGCCGCCCCACCCCCCTGCGTTGAGTTCCTTGATCCCCTCGATGGGCGCCGACACAGGCAGGCTTGCCCCCCACACACTGCCCACGAGAAGAACCGCCGCGACCAGCCCCGTGCTCAGTCTCATGTCGAGTCCCTTCACACCAGGCCTCCCTCGCCCGCGATAGTAGTGCACCGCCCAGCGCGAGTCAAGGAGCGAATGGCCTTTGACAGCACGGCATGAAACTGCGAACATATCCGCTCAGTCAGCCAGCCCCTCAACGGAAGCAGGAGCGTTTCATGATCAAAGCCCTCGCCCACGTCTGCTTCACCGTCCGCGACCTCGACGCCGCCATCGCCTTCTACTGCGACAAGCTGGGGCTGAAGAAGGCGTTCGACTTCGTGAACGACAAGGGGGAGCGCTTCGGCGTCTACCTCCACCTCGGCGGGCGCAACTTCATCGAGCTTTTCACCGGGCAGGTGGCCGAGCCTGCCAAGGGCCAGAGCTTCCGCCACATCTGCATCGAGGTGGACGACGTGGCTGCCACCGTGGCCGACCTGCGCGCAAAGGGCGTCGAGCTCACCGACCCCAAGCTTGGCAGCGACCAGAGCTGGCAGGCCTGGCTCTCCGACCCCGACGGCAATCGCATCGAGCTCCACGGCTACACCCCCGCGAGCTGGCAGACCCCGCATCTGCGGCCCGTGTCCCAGTGACCCCGGCGCCAGGCGCTACTACGCCGCCAATCGCCGCGCCCCTGGGTTTGGCGGACTAGTGGCTTAGGGCGCTTCCGCATAAGAGCTGTTGAGATAATGACTTATGACTTTACCAGCGTGCTCTTGCCCCCGCGCTAGTCCGCCAGTTACCCCTCTCAGCCCCTCCGGGTTCGGAGTCCTGGCTTCAGCCAGTCTTGCCCGTGCCCTTTTTGGCCCGACGTGCGCCACACGCTACATGCTCAATTCCCCCGCCCCTGGATTTGAGCATGTAGTGGCCCCGGCCCATTCGCCCTAAGCGCGTGCTGCCCAACACCTTATGGCGCCAGGAGAGCCCCCGCCGCCCCGCGCCACATGCTCAATTGAGGTTCCCGGCCCCCGGCGCCTGGCACACACTGCTCAGTAGAGGCTAACCCAGACCTTGGAGGCCCCCAGTTCGGCAGGCTTTCCCTCCGGCATTCTGTCTGCGACCGCCTTGGGGAGCCAGTTGCGGAACCCGCGCTCGTCGAAGTCGAACCTGGAGTCACTTGCGCACCAAACTCCCCAGCTCGCGAACGCCCGCCCTCCAGTGAAGTGCTTGTTGATCGCGAACCTGACGAATCGGCCATCCGTCTCAAAGCGGATGCTCCACGCAGGGCAATCGGCCAATGGTAGGTTCTCTGGCCAAGTGTGGGTCAAGGGCTCCCAGATGCCGTAGAGGAAGTGTTCGTTGAGGCCCGCGACCTGTATCGGGAAGCGCACGACCCCCCGACCTTGAATCAGTTCGGGTGGGAAGAGCTGCGTGGCCACATCGCGCAGGCGGGCCTTGCGCTCATCCTTCGAGTTGCGGCTGTGCTCGCCCTCCGTTGGGAGAACCACAACGATCACGTGGTAGATCGTCTCCATGATCACCGCGTTCCTGTCGCCGAGCTTGGTCTGCGCCACGAATCCGTCCACTCGGCGGGCCTCCTTGGCGGCGGCAATGACACCCTTGGGGCTTTCCCAGTGACCTTCGGTCCAAGACGGAATCGCCTTTTGGGCCGCGACCAACTTCAGGGCGTCGGTTCGCACGTTCGTTGGGTGAAGCAGAGCGCGCAGCCAGGCCAGACACCGCGGCTTTGCCGACTCGCCGTTGGCGGGCTCCTTCGCAGTCCCGTTCAGCGTCTCCGGCAGCGGAAGGACGCTCTCGAAGGCATCCGCCGTTGTGAGTTCCTTGGGTTGCTCTCCATGCCTTGGCGGCGGAGCGCCGGCAAGGCTTACTGTCGCGCTCTGCGAGATGGCGCCCAGGATCGCCAAGACCATTAGCACAGCGGCATTCCGGCCACGCGTGGACATTGCGAGCACTCCTCGGCTAGTGAGTCGGGGAACGCCATCCGCCCCTGCCGCCATGTTATCCCGAGCAGACCGAGGTGTCAAGACCTTCCACTGCCAGGGTGGGTGCGCGTTTGTAGTTCGGCGTTCACGCGGCTCCGTCCTCCGCAAGGCCAGCCCCAAGAGCCGCCTGAAGGCCGAACTACAAACAAGGTGCGCTCCCTGCCTTGACAAGGGCGGCCCGAACGGGCATCATACTGCCCCGGCCCTATTCAGAGGCCCAAAGAAAAGAAGGAACATTTCATGCGCACGGGTCTACACGCCTTGCCCCTTGCGGTTTGCATTGCAGCCGTGTCCGGCTCCGCCTTTGCGGAGAATTGGCCGCAATGGCGCGGGCCGCTGTTCAATGGCTCGACGACGGAGACGGGCCTGCCCACGGCCTGGAACGTCGAGACGAAGCAGAATGTCGCCTGGGTCGCGCCCATGCCCGGCCCCGCCGCAGCCACGCCCGCCATCTGGGGCGACCGGGTGTTCATCAGCTCCGTGGACAAGGATACGAAGGACCTGGTGGCCCTGTGCCTCGACGCGAAGACGGGCAAGGAGCTCTGGCGGAAGGCCGTGGGCAAGGACCGCAAGGCGCCCGTCGGCAGCAACAACATGGCCTGCCCCTCGCCCGTCACCGACGGCAAGACGGTCTGGTTCTACTACGGCACGGGCCAGCTCGTCGCCTTCGACTTCGATGGCAAGCAGCTATGGGCTCGCGAGCTGGAGAAGGACTATGGCGAGTTCGTGGTCAAGTACGGCTACAGCTCCAGCCCGCTCCTCTACAAGGGCAGGCTCTACGTCCTGGTGATGCAGAACGCCAGCGCCCAGAAGTATGGCCGCACCCACGACAGGCGGACCGAGCCCCTCGAGTCGTTCCTCCTGGCCCTCGACCCCGCGTCGGGCAAGACCCTGTGGAAACACGTCCGCGAGACAACCGCGACCGACGAATCGGTGGAAACGTATCTCTCGCCCATCCCCTATGAAAGCAGTGGCCGAGCCGAGATCATCATCCCCGGCGGGGAGTGCGTGACGGGCCACGACGCTGAGACGGGCGCCGAGCTGTGGCGCTGGTGGTATCAGCCCGCCGACAGGCAGACGTGGCAGCGCACCGTCAACTCCGCCACGCCGGGCGACGGCCTGGTCTACGCCGTCCGCCCGAAGCACCGCTCCCTCTACGCCATCAAGGGCGGCGGAAAGGGGGAGCTTGGCGCCGACGGCCTCGCCTGGCGCCTCGACCAGAACGTGCCCGACGTGATCACCCCCCTCCTCTACCAGGGCCGCCTCTACGTGGCCAACGACGGCAGCCGCGTTTTTGTCTGCCTCGACGCGAAGACGGGCAAGAAGCTCTGGGAGGCGAACCTTGCGAGTCTCCCGAACCTCGAGATGAAGGGCGTCCTCCGCGCCTCGCCCACGGCCGCCGACGGCAAGGTCTACGTCATCAGCCAGAACGGCGAGGTGGCCGTCCTCGCCGCGGGCGACGAGTTCAAGGTGCTCTCGCGAACCGAGATGGGCGAGGGGCCATGCACGGCCAGCATCGCCATCGCGGGCGGCAAGCTCTTCATCCGCACCGCGAAGAGCCTGTATTGCATTTCGGGGGCGGGGAAGGGCCGCGAATGAAGCTCTTCTCGCCGGAAATCTGGTCCGAGAAGTCCGTTTGGGGCCTTGTGGCCGCGAATGGCTACGTGCTGTTCGGGGCGCTGTTCCTGGGCTGGGATGCTGCCGCGATCGTGATCCTCTACTGGGCCGAGAACGTCATCATCGCCGCCTACACGATCCTCAAGATCCCCTTCGCCCACTGCTCTAGCAACGAGGACCGATTCCTCAGGTTCGGCGGGATCCCATTCTTTGTGGTCCATTACGGCGTGTTCTGCATGGTCCATTGCTTCTTCATCATGGCGCTGACCAAGTGGGGAAGCCCCATGGTCGGCACCCCTGCGGACCTGGTGGCGATCGCTTTGCGCAAGGGACTGGGCTGGTCACTGGCGGCGCTCATCGTCAGCCACGGAATCTCCTTCGTCGAGAACTACATCGTGGGCAAGGAGTACCTGGCGGTGGGCCCGCAGCAGTTGATGACGGCGCCCTATGGGCGCGTCGTGCTCTTGCACGTGACCATCCTCATGGGTGCCATGCCCGTGATGGCGCTTGGCTCCCCGGCTCCACTCGTCGCCATCCTAGTTGCCCTGAAGACCGTCGTGGACCTCTGGCTACACCGAAGGTCACACGCCAAGCTTCGCCGCAAAGACAACCGAGGAGTGTCCGATGAAACCGGAACGGATTTCGACCTGCACGTATCCGATGAGGAGTGAGCCCGCCGCCGAGGCGCTTGCGGCGATGGGCAAGGCGGGCTTCAAGAAGGTTGACCTCTGGGGCAACGTGCCGCACCTCTCCGCCGATCCCGCGAAGTGCGACCACGCGGCGCTGGAAGCAGCGGCGAAGGCGGCGGGGGTGCGCATCGCCAACCTCGGCACATACTGCGGCGGCGACTTCGCCTCGGAGTCCGCCGACGCGCGAGCGAAGGCGCTCGCCGAGATGAAGGCGACGATTGACCTCGCCGTCCGCTTCGGCGCCCGCTCGATCCGCGTGAGGCCTGGCACGGGCGAGGACCCCGCCATCATTCCGCGTATCGCGCCCCTCTTCAAGGAGAGCGCAGCCTACGCCGCCGAGCGGGGCGTCTACCTGGGGATGGAGAACCACGGCGGCAGCCTGGCAGGCAACGTCGAGGCCGCCGTGCAACTGTGCGAAGCCGTCGCCTCGAAGTACTTCGGCGTCCTCTACGAGCCGTGCAACCTCTCCCACGCCCGTGTGGACTACAAGGCGGCCTTCGAGGCATTCAAGCCCTGGATTGTCCACATCCACGTCAAGGACGGCCGCTGGGCGGGCGACAAGTTCCAGCCCACCCACCTCGGCGAAGGCGAGATTGACTATCCCTGGATCGTTGGCAAGATGGAGGCGATGGGCTACCGGGGCGACTACGCCCTGGAGTATGAAATCTGCGATATCGAGCCGCTCGAGAGTGCGCTCCCCCGCTGGCTAGGGTACTTCCGAACGCTATGACTGGAGATGCTCAGGACCATCAAGTTGCGCCCGGGCAATGAGATGTAGATAATGTCCGGAGGACTGAACTCGGTCGCCGCGCGTTCCTTGGGGGGACATTGCATGAGCCAGCCTGTTGAGGCCGACGAGAGCGAGGGTAGCGCCCTTGAGCGCGTCAGCATCTCCGCCGCAGCACAGGCCCAGATGGACCAGTTCTGCGCCGCCCACCAGACCCAGGTGCTCACGATCCTGCTGAGCGACCTGGAGGGTTCCACCGCCCGGCAGAGCCGGTTGGGGAACGTTCGCGCGGCCGCGCTCGTGCAACTCCACCGCGGCGTGTTCCGGGAGACGCTTCGCGCCTTCGATGGGCAGGAGGTGGAGACGGCTGGCGATTCGTTCCTCGTCGTCTTCGCCGCGCCGTCCGAAGGGGTGGAGTTCGCGCTCCACATGCAGGCGGCGATGCGGCGCGCCCGCCGTGAGGAGCCGGAACTGCCGCCCGTGCGCGTGGGCCTCCACCAGGGCCAGGTCATCGTCGAGCGCCACGAGGGCGGGCCGAAGCCGATGGACATCTATGGGGTCCAGGTTTCGACAGCGGCGCGGATCGCGGACCTTGCGTGCGGTGGGCAGGTGCTCTGCTCCCGGGCCGTGTTCGACGACGCCAGGGCCATCCTGCGGCGCGAGGACCTCGAGGGGCTCGCAACCGTGGCCTGGTGCAACCACGGGCCGTACCGCTTCAAGGGGGTGGACGAGTCCTACGAGGTGTGCGAGGTTGGCGAGGAGGGCCACGCGCCCCTCGCGGCCCCGCCGGCCGGCCCCAAGGGCCGCCCGGCCGACCAGGCCGACGAGGAGCTCGGCTGGCGGCCCGCCGTCGGCGTCACCGTGCCCGGCACCAACTGGGTGCTGGAGGAGCGGCTTGGTGGAATGCGGAGTGCGGAATGCGGAGTGCGGAGTGCGAAGCCTGAAGACGATTCCTCATTCCGCGTTCCCCGTTCCCAATTGCGGTATCGGGGCGAGTTCGGCGAGGTGTGGAAGGCATTCAACCCCAGCGACAAGAGCCGGCAGGTCTTCAAGTTCTGCTTCAAGCGCGACCGCCTGCCCGCGCTCAAGCGCGAGGCAAGGCTGCTCAAGCGCCTCGCCAAGTACCGCCACCCCAACCTCGTGGAGGTCTACGACGTCACGGAGGGCGACCGCCCGCCGTACTACCTGGAGATGGAGTACGTCGAGGGGCCGCTGCTCGAGGAGTGGCTTGCGGGCGGCCCGGCTTTGGCGGAGCGGCTGGAGATCGTCGCCCAGGCCGCCGACGCGCTCGACACGGTGCACGCCGCAGGCATCTACCACCGCGACATCAAGCCGTCGAACATCCTGCTCACCCATCGTGAGGACGGGACGCTTCTGGCGAAGGTGAGCGACTTCGGCCTGGGGGCTGCCGAGGACAAGCACCTGCTCGAGAGCATCTCCGCCTCGCGGGTCGAGGGCGTGGCGGGGACGTGGGACTACATTGCGCCCGAGCTGCGCAGCGGCGGCGCCGCCTCGCCGCAGAGCGACCTCTACAGCCTCGGCGTGACCCTCTACCAGGTGGCCGTGGGCGACCTGCGGCGACCGCTGGGCGACTGGGAGCGCGAGGTCGGCAGCGAGGTGCTCCGGGAGGACATCCGCCGCTGCGTGGCGACCGACCCGGCCCGGCGGTGGGGGCGGGCGGCCGACCTCGCCCGGGCGCTGCGGGCCCACGACCAGCGGGAGCGTGAGCTCCGCTCGCGCCGCCGTGCCGCGCGCCTGCGACTCGTGGCGGGCCTGGCAGGGCTCTTCGCCCTC
>VGYV01000465.1 GCA_016872855.1 Planctomycetota bacterium | reverse complement strand
GGAGCAACTGCAAGCGTTCCAGCAGCCATAGGTTCCCGGTCATGGCTGCGAACGTCATCCCCACGGCTGGACGAGCCAGCGGTGCCACACAATGCAGAAGGAGTTGAACATGGGCGGGAAGCCGCCGAAGATGGTTGAAGGGCCGTTTGAGCCGACGTGGGAATCGCTGGAGAAGTTCACGCCGCCAGATTGGTACGTGGATGGGAAGTTCGGGATTTTCATCCACTGGGGCCTCTACTCGGTGCCAGCCTTCGGCAATGAGTGGTATCCCCGAAACATGTACCAGCAAGGCTCGAAGGAGTTCGAGCATCACGTGAAGACCTATGGGCCGCAGGAGCGGTTCGGCTATAAGGATTTCATTCCGATGCTGACGGCGGAACGCTACGACCCCGCGGCCTGGGCGAATCTGTTCCGCAAGGCGGGGGCGAAGTTCGTCGTCCCCGTGGCCGAGCATCACGACGGCTTTGCGATGTACGATTGCTCCTTCTCGGAGTGGTGTGCGGCGAAGATGGGGCCGAAACGCGACCTCATCGGCGAGCTGGCCCGCGCCTGCCGCGACGAGTGGCTCACCTTCGGCCTCTCCAGCCACCGCGCCGAGCATTGGTGGTTCTTCGACGGCGGGATGAAGTTCCCCTCCGACGTCCAGGACCCCCGCTTCAGCGGCCTCTACGGCCCCGCCCAGCCGAAGGAGATGCAGCCGAACGAGGAGTTCCTCGACGACTGGCTGGCCCGCACGTGCGAGCTGGTGGACAAGTATCAGCCGCAGCTCG
This sequence comes from Planctomycetota bacterium, assembly GCA_016872855.1. Classification (GTDB taxonomy): domain Bacteria; phylum Planctomycetota; class PUPC01; order DSUN01; family DSUN01; genus DSUN01. Next base: position 6,122 of record VGYV01000465.1, on the reverse strand, counting down.
TCTGGTTCGACTGGTGGATCGAGCAGCCCGTGTTCGCGGCCTACCTCCGCCGCTTCGCCGCCTACTACTACAATCGCGGCGCCCAGTGGGGCCGCGGCGTCGCCATCAACTACAAGCTCAAGAGCTTCCCGCCCAAGGCCGCGGTCTACGACATCGAGCGCGGCCAGCTCGACGACATCAACCCGCTCTTCTGGCAGACCGACACCGCCGTGGCCAAGAACTCCTGGGGCTATGTGACGGAGCAGGACTACAAGACGAGCGACCAGGTGATCGGCGACCTGGCGGACATCGTGAGCAAGAACGGCGCGTTGCTCCTGAACATCGGCCCGCGGCCCGACGGCACGATCCCCGAGGGGGACGAGCGGATACTCCTCGACGTGGGCCGCTGGCTCTGGGTCAACTGCGAGGCAATCTACGGCACGAGGCCCTGGAAGGTCTACGGCGAGGGGCCAACCCAGGTCGTCTCGGGCCTGTTCACCGACACCAAGCGGGGGGCCTTCACCAGCCGCGACGTGCGGTTCACCGCCAAGGGCGACGTCCTCTATGCCATCGTGCTTGCGTGGCCGGAGAATGGTGAAGTCGCCATCCAGTCGCTTGGGAGCGCCTTGCGGCTCTACCCGCGCGAGATTGGCGGCGTGCAGCTCCTCGGCTCGAAGGAGCCCGTGGCCTGGACGCGCGACGATGCGGCCTTGCGCGCCAAGCTCCCCGCCCAGCGCCCCTGCGACAGCGCCTGCGTGCTGAAGGTCCAGCCCAAGCGCTGAGCCAGTTTCCAAGCACGACTTACTACTCTGGCCACAAATCATGTAGCACCTCAGGCACGGTGCCCGAAGGGAGAGTCCTGTTTGGAGTGCGGCCTTCAGGCCGTATCTGGGCGTACGGGCTGAAGCCCGCACTCCGAACGCGCGCTACGTGATTTGTGGCCGGAGTAGTAGCTCCCAAGCCGTCGCTGCGCCTTGCATCCGCCCCGCTGGCGCCGGCCACGCAGCCCACGGGGATGCTTGGACGGGCTCCTGGTGTGCCCAGCCGCGCAAGTCCGTTGTTGCGCCCTGGTGAATGGGAGGGTTTGACACCTCCGGCGCGCGGCACTATAATGGCCCAGAGGCGGCGGGGGAGGGCGGCGAAGGGCGCGGGAGCGGTCCACATGGGAATGCATCTCCGCGTGCGACGGGGGGCCGGCCTTGGCTCGGTGTTTGCGCTGGGGCCGGGCGCCAACACTATTGGCCGGGCGCAGGAGAACTCGATCGTGCTGGCCGACGACAAGGTGTCGGGCAAGCACGCGCGGATTGACGTGGCCCGCGGGGCCGCGACGCTGTGCGACGTGGGGAGCACGAACGGGACTTCGCTGAACGAGGCTCCGCTGCGCGAGCCGGCCCGGCTGCGGCCGGGCGACACAGTCCAGATGGGCAACACGTCGCTCGTCTACGACGAGGGGGAAGAGGGCACCGACGAGCGTCCCACCGCCAGCGTGCGCATCGTGTTCGAGGACGCCCGGGCGCGGGTGCCGCGCCCGGTGGCCTGGGCGCCTGAGGACACGACACAGCTCCTGCCGCCGACGGCACAGGACGTCGAGGCGGGCGACTTGCCCCGTCTGTATGGCATCCTCTCCGCCCTCTACCGCGTCACCAGCGTCGTCGGCCGCACCACGACGCGGGAGGCCCTCTTCGCCAGGGTGCTCGAGGTGGTGTTCGACATTCTGCCGGCCGACCACGGCAGCGTGCTGCTGGTCGGCCCGGACGGCGCAACGCTCCAACCCGTCGCCGGGCATCGCCGCAACGCCCGCGAGCAGACGATTCGCGTGAGCGAGACCATCGTGCGCGACGTGCTGGCCACGGGCCGCGGCGTCCTGAGCCGCGACACCGCCGAGGACGAGCGCTTCCGCCGCGTCGCCAGCATCCACCTCTACGGCATTCGCTCGGCCATGTGCGTCCCCATCCGCTCACCCCGCCAGGTCTTCGGCGTCATCTACCTCGACACCCACGCCGTGGAACGCCAGTTCACCGAGGGCGACCTCGAGCTTCTGACGGCGGTGGGCAGCGAAGTGGGCCTGGCCGTGGAGAACCTGGGCCTGATCCAGAAGAACCTCCAGGCCGAGCGCCTCGCCGCCATCGGCCAGGCCGTCGCCGGCCTCTCCCACTACATCAAGAACATCCTCCAGAGCATGGAGGCCGCGCGCTTCCTCATCCCTCTGGCCATCGAGGAGAACCAGCAGGCCGACCTCCGCGAGGCCTGGGCCGCCCTCGACCGCAATATCCAGCTCATCTCCGAGCTGGCCCTGAACATGCTCAGCTATTCGAAGCGCGCCGGCCCCCACGTCGAGCCGTGCGACCCCCACGCCGTGGTGCGCGAGGTGGCCGACCTGGTGGCCCAACGCGCGGCGGAGCACGGCGCGACAGTGGCCCTGGACCTCGACCCGGCCATGCCCACCGTGCCCCTGGACCGTGGCGCCCTCCACTGCTGCCTGCTCAACCTGTTGACCAATGCGATTGATGCGGCCGGCGGGAGCGCCATCTGCGTGGCTACGCGCTGGGCCGCCGAGAGGCGGCGCGTCGAGATCGCGGTCCGCGACAGCGGCCCCGGCATCGCCCCGGAGCTTCACGAGAAGATCTTCGAGGCATTCTTCACCACCAAGGGCTCGAAGGGCACAGGGCTGGGCCTCGCCGTCTCGCGCAAGGTCATCGAGGAGCTGGGCGGCCGCCTCACCGTGCAGTCGGCCCCAGGCCAAGGCGCCACCTTCACCATCTCCCTGCCGGTGGAGTTGCCAGGATAGCAATACGGGGCGGCGGGATGCAACGCTCATGATTGGCACGACCCTCGGCAAGTTCCGCGTCGAAGCCCAGGTCAGCTCGGGCGGCATGGGCACGATCTACCGCGCCGTCCACGTGGACACGGGCCAGAGCGCCGCCGTCAAGGTCCTCCAGAGCGCTCTGGCCGCCGACCGCTCGTTCCTCCAGCGCTTCCGCCGCGAGGTGCTCGCTCTCCAGAAGGTCCAGCACCCCAACGTCGTCCGCATCTACGACGTGGGCTCCGAGGGAAGCGTTCATTACTACGCGATGGAGTACCTCGACCGGTCGCTGGCCGACCTGATGCGAGCCGGGCCGCTCGGGGTCCCGCAGGCCCTCCGCATCGCGAGCCAGGTGGCCCGCGGCCTGGGCGCAGTGCACGCGGCCGGGGTCCGCCACCGCGACGTGAAGCCGAGCAACGTCCTCTTCGACGCGGAGGGGAACGCAAAGATCACCGACTTCGGGATCGCCAAGCTCAGCGACGCCACGCGCGTCACCCAGACCGGCGTCATCGTCGGCACCCCCACCTATATGGCCCCCGAACAGGTGGACGAGACGAACGTTGGGCCGCGGGCCGACCTCTATTCGCTCGGCGTCGTGCTCTACGAGATGATTGTCGGCCGTCCCCCCTTCGACGGCAGCACGACGCTCGACATCCTGCGCAAGCACCGCTACACGCTCCCCGAGGCGCCCAAGAACTTCAAGCCCGAGCTCCCGGCCTCCCTCGACCACCTCATCCTCGCCATGCTGGCCAAGGACGCCAGTCGGCGGCCTGACACCGCGGCGCTCGTGGCCGACGCCCTCGACCACATCGCGGCGAATATCACGGGCGACGCCTCGGCGGGCCGAAAGGCGTCCGCCCCCCAGCCCAGCACCGCCGAACGAATCGAGCATTACGAGCGGGTCGCCGCGCGAGTCGCCCGGTGGAGCAAGCGCGTGGGCCTCGCGCTGGCCGCAGCGCTCTTCGCCTACCTCGCCTGGCGCGTCGTCGCCTACTGGCGTCTCACCCCCGCCGACTACTGGCGCGATGCCCACGCCCTCGAGGCCGCCGAGCCGAACGAAGCGATCGCGGGCTACGAGGCCCTCATCAGCCGCTTCCCCGACTCCCCCGAGGCCGTGAGCGCCCGCGAGCGCATCCGCGCCATCCACGCCGAGGAGCGCCTCCGCCAGGGCAAGACCGCATTGCCCAGCGGCGTCAGGGACCCCTCGGGACCTGTCCGAACCCAGATCGCCTACATGCGCTACAGCGCGGCCGAGGCCGCGGCCGAGGCCGGCAGAATCGAGGACGCCCGCCGCATCTACCGCATGGTCCGCCAGGCCTACGCCGACACCCCCTGGGGCGCACGGGCCGACAGCCGCCTCCAGGAGCTCGACCAGAAGTTCCCCAAGCCCCCCGAGCCGCCGCCCCCCGGACCCGGCGAGCCAGACCCGCAAAAGCCAGAGGCGCCCCAATGACACCCAAACCGGCCATCCCACGACCCGTCCTCGAACGCATCGTGCTCTATCTGCGACAGCTCGAACGCTTCCGCCGCGACGGGATTGACACCGTGTCCTCGCCCGAGCTGGGCGACGCCGTGGGCGCCAGCGCCGCCCAGGTGCGGAAGGACCTCTCGTACTTCGGCCAGTTCGGCCAGCGCGGCCACGGCTACGACGTCCGCGAGCTCGCCCGCACCCTCCGCTCGCTCCTCTCGCTCGACCGCGAGTGGCGGGCCGCCCTCGTGGGCGCAGGCAACATCGGCCGCGCCCTGTGCACCTATCGCCCCTTCCGCGAGCGCGGCTTCCACATCGTCGCTCTCTTCGACAACGACCCGCACCGCGAGGGCCTCACCTGGGCGCGACTCAAAGTCCAGCCGATGAGCCAGTTGCCGCGCACCGTGCGCGACCTCGGCATCGAGCTCGGCATCATCGCCGTGCCACCCGAGGCCGCCCAACTGGTCGCCGACCAGCTCGTCGCCGCAGGCGTCCGCGGCATCCTCAACTTCGCCCCAACCCGCGTCGTCGTCCCCGAGAACGTCCCCATCCGCTCCGCCGACCTCGCCGTGGACATCGAGTCCCTCGCCTTCCTCGTCGCCAACCGCGCCGAAGCGCCCGAGCCCTGACGCTTGGTGCTTCTCTTGAATCTGGAATCTGGGATTTGGAATCTGGAATGGGCCTCCCCCCCTTCGCCCAAGTCGCCCTCAACCTCCCCGTGGCCGACGCCTTCGACTACGCTGTGCCGCCCGAACTCCGCGAGCGCCTCCGGCCCGGCCTCCGAGTCCGAGTCCCCTTCCGAACCCGTACCCTCACCGGCTACTGCGTCCGCCTCCTCGAACGCCCGACCATTGACCCCGCTCGCGTCAAGCCCATCGAGGGCATCGTGGACTCCGAGCCGCTCGTGGACGCGGCGATGCTCGAGCTGACCCGCTGGGTGGCCGACTACTATGCCTGCTCCTGGGGCGAGGCCCTCGAGGCGGCACTCCCCGCAGGCGTCCGCCACCAGACCACCTCGCGCACCATCCAGATCGTGGGACCCGTCCTCCACGACGCCGAGCTCCGCGCCGCCATCGCCGGCCTGCCCGCGCGGCTCCGCAAGCGGGCCGCCGTCCTCGAAACCCTCGCCTCGTGCCCCAATGAGGAGTTCACGCCCCACCAGCTCGCCGAGCTGGCCGGCTGCTCCGTCGGCGTCGTCCACGCCGCACGCCACGCGGGCCAGGTCCACTATCGCGCGAAAGTCGTCACCGAGCACCCCGTGGACGACGTGGCGCCCGAGCCGCCGAAGGAGATCGAGCTGACGGATGAGCAGCAGCGTGCCCTCGCCCTCATCCGTGACAAGCTGAAGTGCATCTCGGGTTCCGGGTTCGACGTTCCGGATTCCGATCGGCAATCGGCAATCGGCAATCGGCAATGGCCCGGCGTCGTCCTGCTCCACGGCGTCACGGGCAGCGGCAAGACCGAGGTCTACCTCCGCCTCATCGCCGACGTGGTGGCCGAGGGCAAGCAGGCCCTCGTCCTCGTGCCCGAAATCTCCCTCACGCCGCAGACCATTCGCCGCTTCAAGGCCCGCTTTCCCCGCATCGCCGTCCTCCACAGCCACCTCACGCCCGGCCAGCGCTACGAGCAGTGGCTCGCCATCCATCGCGGCGAGGCCCAGGTCGTCATCGGCCCCCGCTCCGCCGTCTTCGCGCCCCTCACCCGCCTCGGCATCGTGGTCGTGGACGAGGAGCACGAGAACACCTTCAAGCAGGAGGAGCCTGCCCCCCGCTACCACGCGCGCGACGTGGCGGTGCTCCGCGCCCAGCGGGCCGGCGCCCTCGTCGTCCTCGGCTCCGCCACCCCCTCGCTCGAGAGCTTCCACAACGCCCG
>VGYV01000464.1 GCA_016872855.1 Planctomycetota bacterium | reverse complement strand
GGCTCAGGAAGGAACGTGTGCCGGAATTGCGCAGGCCTGTGGGCGGGGCGTCTCTGCCCCGCGCAGGGTGTCGCGGGGCGCAGAGGCCCCGCCCACATTGATTCAGAATCGTGGCGAGTTATTTAGCGCGGCGAACCTAAGCCCGTGCTGCCACAGGACTTCGGATGCGCCCCACCACTAGAGGATCAACCTCTCCCCCCAGGACTTGATCCTCTAGCGCGGTCGCCGCCGATAGGGGATGTAGGGCTCATGAGCCGTGAAGCCGATAGGTGTCCGCGGCTCCTGCGGTTCTGCTCGACAGCATCGCCACCCCCTGCTCCGTGAACGCTCTGGGCAGCTTGCGCCTGCCGCCCCAACTTGATGTTCCAATCTGGAACATCAAGTTGGTGAACTCCTCGGAAGTGAGCTGGAACATGAAATCGGGAGGGAACCGGTCCAGGTTGCGGCTCACGGCCTTGTTCAGGTCCCGAGTAGAGACTGCGTAAAGGCGGGCAAGGTCCCTGTCGAGCAACACCTTCTCGCCGCGGATCAGCAGAATGGCCATCTCGATCCGCTCTGATGGAACCATGCTGGCCTCGGCGTGGGTCCCCATGTTTGCCCTCACGGTGTGAAGTCCACTTCGGCTGGCATGCGGACAAGGAGGGCCGCCAGAAGGTCGCTCGTCTGGTCGAGGTCCTTCAGCGAGATGACCTCGCAGGGGCTGTGCATGTAGCGGCAGGGCACGCTCACCAGCCCCGCCGCAACGCCGGCGCGGCTGATCTGGATGGCGTTGGCATCGGTGCCCGTGCCGCCGGGCGCACCCTCGATCTGGATGGGGATCTTCGTCCTCTTCGCCGCGTCCACGATCATCTCGTAAAGCACGGGGTTGATGTTGGCCCCGCGGCAGACGATGGGGCCTTTGTTGCAGGCGAAGTCGCCCGCGCGGGTCTTCTCGACGCCGGGTGTGTCGGTCGCGTGCCCAACGTCTATGGCGATGCCGGCCTGGGGGTCAATGCCGTAGGCACTGGTGCGTGCGCCGCGCAGGCCGACCTCTTCCTGGACGGTTGAGACGCCGTAGACTGCGACGGCGAGCTTCTTGCCCTTGAGCTTGCGGAGGGTTTCGGCCACCACGAATGCGCCCATCCTGTCGTCGAATGCGCGGGCCGTGACCAGGTTGTTCCGCAAATGGGTGAGGCCCACGTCAAACGTGATTGGGTCGCCCATCGAGACGAGTTTCTGTGCGTCCTTCTGGTTCTTCGCCCCGATGTCAATCCACAGCTCGTGGAGCTTCATCGGCTTGCCGCGGTCGTCGGGGTCGGTCAGGTGGATGGCCTTGCGGCCGACGACGCCGGACACGGGGCCTTTGGTGTTGTGGATGACGACGCGCTGGGCGATGGCGACCACGGGGTCAACTCCGCCGATCTGATGGACGTAGATGTAGCCCTCCTTCGTGATGTGGTTCACCATCAAGCCGATCTCGTCCACGTGCCCGGCCAGCATCACGCGGAGGGGCGCCGCGGCGTTGAGAGCGGCGATCACGTTGCCGTGCACGTCGGTGCGAACGGAATCGGCGAAGGCCGCCATCCGCTCGCGCATGAGCTTCTGCCCCGGCTGCTCATAGCCCGACGGGCTTGGGGTGGTGACGAGCTTCTCGAGAAACGCCAGCGCATCCTTGTCCATCGTGTGCTCCATAGGGCAAAGGGTTTCGACACCAGGCTCCAGCTTACGCCTCGCCAGAGAAGGCATGGGGGTCAGAGGCGCGCTGGGCCGCCTCCTCGCGGCTCACCTTGCCGCGCATCACAAGGTCCTTGAGCGACTGGTCGAGCGAGATCATCCCGTGGGCCGAGCCGGTCTGGATGACGGAGTTGATCTGGGAGGTCTTCCTCTCGCGGATGAGGTTGCGCGCGGCAGGGATTCCGACGAGGATTTCGAAGGCGGCGACCCGCCCCTTCCCCTCGCGCAGGGGCAGCAGCGTCTGCGCGATGATGGCGAGGAGGGATTCGCTGAACATCGTGCGCACCTGCTCCTGCCGCTCGCTCGGAAAGATGTCCACGATGCGGTCGCAGGTCTTCGCCGCCGAGTTGGTGTGCATGGTGCCGAGGACGAGGTGGCCGGTCTCGGCGGCGGTGATGGCGAGCTGGGTGGTCTCGAGGTCGCGCATCTCGCCCACCAGAATCACGTCGGGGTCCTCCCGCAGCGCGCTGCGGAGGGCGTTGGCGAACGAGTGGGTGTGGCTCCCCACCTCGCGCTGGTTGATGAGGGCCAGCTTGCTGTCGTGGACGAACTCTATGGGGTCCTCGATGGTGATGATGTGGTCTGGGGAGCGCTCGTTGATGTAGTCAATGATGCTGGCGAGGGTGGTGCTCTTGCCTGAGCCGGTGGGGCCAGTGACGAGGATGAGTCCGCGCTCCTTCATGGCCAGCTCGCCGACGATGGGGGGCAGGCCGAGCTTTTCGAGTGGGATGACCTCGTTGGGGATACGGCGCAGGACGGCCGCCGGCCCGTGGCGCTGGTGGAAGGCGTTGACGCGGAAGCGCGCGAAGTCGGTCGAAAAGGAGAAGTCGGTCTCGAGCCGCTCCTCGTACTCCTTGCGTTGGGGGTCGCCCATGATGCCGTGGAGCATGGGGGGGAGTTGGTCGGCGGTGATGGGCGGGGCGGTGGTCCGCTTCATCTCGCCGTGAATGCGGACGATGGGGGGCAGGCCCGTGGAGAGGTGCAGGTCGCTGGCGCCCTGGTTGTGCATGAAGCTCAGCAGCGGCAGAAGCTCCACGGCGCTCGCTCCTCATGGCTCCGCGACAGACTTGGCAAACGTGTGGAGGCCCGCGCGGCGAATGGCCTCAGACACCAGGGGGACATTCTGCTTTCCCGCGAAGCGGCCTGCGGCGCCCCCCTTGGGGGCGGAAAGCAGAATGTCCCCGCTCTGAGTGTCCCCTTTGGGCGCCGAAGGCTGCTGCGCAGAAAAGGAGAATGTCCCCTTTTCTGCTCCCGGCTCCAACAACTCAAACGTCAGCCCCAGCCTGGCCTTGCCGCGTCCCGCAGGCCGCGGGACGAGGCGTTGGGCCACGATCAGGCGCAGCGAGCTGGCGAGGTCTGCGCCCGTGAGCCCGCAGTCGCGGAGCTGGCACAGCGCGGTCAAGGCATCGGCCGCCCGCATCTCCCCGAGCAGGAGCGTGCTGGCCAGGGTCTGCGGGCCGAAAGCCGTCCAGAACTCGCGCCCATGCAGCCCCTCGGCCAGGAGAAGGTCGGGCGGCCTCGCCGCCAGCGCGCCCAGGGTGGAGAGGTAGCGGGCGGCATCCTGCACCTCCAGTTGCGTGGCCACGGCCCATGTGTGCCGGACGGCCCGCTCGAGGGTCACGGCATGGAGCCCCGGGGCGGCTGCGGCTCGCAGGAGAGCGTAGAGGGTGGTCGAGCAGCCCGAGCGCTCGGGGCCGCAGACGACGATGAGGCCCGCCCGCGCCCGAGCCGCCCGCTCGAGCCGGGCGGCCGTCTGCGCGTCGAACCCCAACTCGCCCAGTGGCCGCGGCTCTTGCCGGAGCGGCCGGACGCGCACGCGCGCCCTCGGCCCTTGGATGCCCTGGTAGAGGCTCACCGCCACCTCCAGAGCGCATCCCTCGATCTCAAGCGCAACCGCTCGTTCCTGGAAGGCCGCGTCGGCCCCGGCTGCGAACCCCGCCAGTGCTCTCACGCGCTCTATTGCGGCGCCCAGGAGCGCGATGGGGTACGACGCCTCGTTGATGGCGTGGCGGCGCAGGCGGGTGTGGGCAACGAGGCAGTCGCCCGCGGGACGGAAGATCACCTCGTCCGCGCCACGGCGCACGGCGTCCAGAAGATGGCGTCGGACCAGAGTAACAGCAGAGGGGTCGCCGAGCACCTCCCTGCGGGAGGGCAGCCGAACGCCCCGCGGCAGCAGCGCGGCCTGCGTCAGGCGTGCGGCCGAGCCCCCGCCGAGTGCCCCGACCGCTCGCTCGATGGCCGCGGCATTGGCCATAGCTGCCTTCACCGGGACGCCTGCGGCCGATGCGATCGCCTCGATGGCCTCGAGGTCGGTCGGGTCAGCCATGGCGACGGTGAGTTCATCGCCGACCCTCGCCATAGGGACGGCTTGGCAGCGACGCCACAGTTCGAGCGGCACGGCAGCGATGAGCGCGGGGTCAATGGCCGCCGGGTCGGGCTGGACGTAGGGGATGTGCAGCAGATTCCCGAGCGCCCAGTTCAACTGGTCACGGGACAGGGTGCCCCGGCTGACCAGGACTTCGCCGAGGCGTCCGCCTGACCTCTTCTGGGCGCGGAGCGCGGCGCGGCGCTGCGCGCGTGTGATCAGCCCGTGCTCGACCAGCACGTCGCCCAGTCGCCGAACTCCCCTCTCCTGCCGCAGTGACATCGGACCTCTCCGCACCGTACCCGGCGGCCATGCCGCGCGATCCCCTCCGGCTGGGACTGCCCGTTGAGCCAAGGCTCCCCCCGTCTGCCCTGTGGACCCCAATTGTAGCGGCGCACCCGGCGGAGTCAAGGGGCGTCTCAGCCGTGGGCTGGGCCATCTCTGAATCCCGCGCAAATCCGTTATTGCACCCCTCGATAGCTGAGGGCTTGCGGGATCAATCGCGGCTGGCTATAATACCCTCAGGGGGCGGGTTCGCCCGGGACAGAAGGCCCAGACGAGCTTTACGCGGCGCGCTCGGCGAGCCGCGCGCTCTTGTTTCGTGATTTGGTGAGGGGCAACGCAACGTGAGCACTCCGCTGCGCGTGCTGATTGTCGAGGACTCGGAGGAGGATGCGCTGCTCCTGGTGCGCGAGTTGCGCCAGGGCGGCTACGAGCCATGCTTCGAGCTGGTGGAGACCGGCGAGGCGATGCGGGCCGCGCTCGGCCGAGGGCCGTGGGACCTGATCCTCGCCGATTACCTCCTTCCGCGCTTCAGCGCGCCGGAGGCGCTGGCCGCGGCGCGCGAGCTCGCGCCCGATGTGCCGTTCCTCGTCATCTCGGGCAGGATTGGGGAGGAGACGGCGGTGGACATGATGAAGGCCGGCGCCCACGACTACCTGATGAAGGACAACCTGGCGCGCTTCCTGCCGGCCGTGCACCGCGAGCTACGGGAAGCCGAAGGCCGACGCCAGCGGCGACGGGCCGAGCAGGAGCGCGAGGCCCTGCGGCGGCTCCACGAGAACGTCCTGACCACCATTCCCTCCGCCCTGCTCGTTCTCGACGCCGAGCTACGCGTGGTCCTGGCGAACCGCTGCTACCTCGAGGGGCAAGGCCTGGACGCCCGGGACGTGTGGAGGAAGAGCATCACGGACCTGCCGCCCCGCGCCCTGCTCAGCCAGCCGCCCCTCGTCGAGAAGATCCGCGCCGTCGCCGCGGCCGGCGGGGCCGCCGAACTCCTCGGCCTCAGGGTGCCGAGCGGCAAGCGGCACGACGACTACTTCAACGCCTGGGTCTGCGGCATCCGGCCCATGGCCGCGGAAGAAAAGGGGACATTCACAGCGGGGACATTCTGCTTTCCGCCCCCAAGGGGGGCGCCGCAGGCCGCTTCGCGGGAAAGCAGAATGTCCCCCTGGGGCGCCGAAGGCTGCTGCGCAGAAAAGGAGAATGTCCCCTTTTCTGCCCGGGTGCTGGTGGTCATCGAGGACGTCACCCGGCAGCGGGTGCTCGAGGCGCAGGTCCACCAGCGGGCCAGGTTTGAGTCGCTGGGCAAGCTGGCGGCGGGCATCGCCCACGACTTCAACAACATGCTGACGGGGATCATCGGCTTCGCGCAGCTATCGCTCGCCGAGCTGCCGGCCAACTCGCAGGTGGCCCACTACCTCGGCCAGGTCTACCAGCTCGGCCAGCGCGCCGCGGGGCTCACGAGGCAGATCGTGGCGTTCGGCCGGCAGCAGCTCCTCCAGCCGTCCGCAGCCAACCTGAACGACGTGGTGGGGGCCTCCCTCGACCTCCTCCGCCAGTTGGTTGGCGAGCAGATCAGCATCAGGTTCCTCCCGGCTCCCGACCTTGGCACTGTGTGCGTTGACGTGAGCCAGATTGACCAGGTGCTGACGAACCTGGTGGTGAACGCCCGCGATGCCATGGGGGCGCGGGGCACACTCACGGTTGAGACGGCCAACGTGGACCTCGATGAGGCGTACGCGGAGGACCACGTTGGCACCGGGCCGGGGCGCTACGTGCGGCTGGCCGTGTCGGACACGGGGTGCGGCATGACCCAGGAGGTCGTCGAGCGCATCTTCGAGCCCTTCTTCACCACGAAAGGCCCCGGCGAGGGCAGCGGGCTCGGGCTCTCGACCGTCTACGGCATCGTCAAGCAACACGGCGGGAACGTGTGGGTCTACAGCGAGCCGGGGCGCGGCACCACGTTCAAGATCTACCTGCCCCGCGTCGAGGCGGGCGCCGAGCCGGTACCGGGAGAAAGGGGGACTTTCGAGGGGGACATTCTGCTTTCCGCCCCCAAGGGGGGCGCCGAAGGCCGCCGCGCAGAGAAGGAGAATGTTCCCTTTCCTGCCCGCCCCGCCGCCGGCCGCGAGACCATCCTCGTGGTGGAGGACAGGAAGGCGGTGCTCGACCTCGCGCGCCTCGCGCTCGAGAAGCTGGGCTACGAGGTCCTCGCGGCAGCCACTCCGCGCGAGGCGGAAGAGGCCTTCGAGCGGCGCCAGGAGGACATCATGCTTCTGCTCGCCGACGTGATCCTGTCCGAGGGCACCGGGCCAGAACTGCACCGGCGGCTGGCCGAGAAGCGGCCCTCCCTCAAGGTCCTCTACATGTCCGGCTACCCGAGCAGCGTGGTGAGCCAGCAGGCGGTTCTGGACGCCAGCTCGGCGCTCCTCGTGAAGCCGTTCACGCCCTCGGCGCTGGCGAGCAAGGTGCGTGAGGTCCTGGACGCCCAGGAAGGGGGCTGAACGGCCATGGGAATCCCGCTCCGCCTGTTG
>VGYV01000463.1 GCA_016872855.1 Planctomycetota bacterium | reverse complement strand
CGCCGTGGCGCCGTTCCCCGACGCCTGGTTGGTGGGGCGCGGCCTGCCTGCGGAGCAGGAGGGGGGCGGGGAGCCGGCGCTTGCGGAGGCGTTGCGGGATGCGGTGGAGCTGGTCCCACGGGAGGTTCCCGTGCGGGCCATTGTGGTGTCCAGCGATGGCGCGAGCCGTCCCGGCCCGGTGAGCCTTGCGGACGTGGCGGCGCTGGCGCGGCAGGCGGGTTGCCCGGTCTTCGCCGTCGTGCCGCCCCGCAACGAGGGAGTGCGGGAGCCGACGCGCGGCGCGGGCCTCTCCTACGTGACGCTGGTCACCCGCGGCAGGCCATTGCCGCCGGAGGCGTCCCCGGACGCGATGGCTCAGGAGATCGCCGACGCGGTCGCGTGCCATTACCGGTTCGAGGTTGCGGTGGAACGGTCTGCCCTGGCGACGGCTTCCGGCGGCCGGTGGCTCAAGGTGGGGGTGAGGACGCCCGAGTGGGCGGGGGAGGCCCGCTACTTTGTGCGGCAGGGGGTGCCGCTGTGGTGGATCGTGCTGCTGCTCGTGGGGGCAGTGGCAGTGCTTCTTGTCGTGGTCGTGATGCTGGTGGTCACGCCTCGTGTGATTCCGCGGGCCCGGCCTGTTGCCTCGGCCCCCGCTGTGGAGGGCGAGGACGAGAGTTCGGAGCTTTACGAATAGGAGAGGACCCATGCGCGTGACGAGGTGGTTCCCGAGGTGTCTGTGCGTGCTGCTGAGCGTGGGGGCTGTTCTGGGCGGGCGCATCGCCGCGGGCGGGGCGCCGTCCGTCGGCGCGCGCCAACAAGACGCTGGGCGGCGGGTCCAGTTCGTCGGCCCAATGACGGTGGAGGAGCTTCGGAACGGGGACTGGCAGCTTAAGTTCGCTGTACGGGTCACCGAGGCTGACGGTGTTCCCTGTCGGCATCTGGCGCGTGACGCGTTTCGCGTGCTGCTGGACGGGTCGGATGTGGCGAGCAGGGCCCGCAAGGAGGATTTCGGGCGGGCGCACGTGGGGTCGGAGCCGCTGCGGCTGGTGCTGGTGGTGGACGCGAGCACGGGCCTCTGGCCCGTCTACGCGGCGAAGCTGCTCCCGCAGGTGACGGCGTTCATTGGCAAAGTGGCCGAGCGCAAGGGCGACGAGCTTGGCCTGGTGGTCGTCCGCGAGTCGGAGAGGGAGGCGGTGGAGCCGACGACGGACCATGAGGCCGTGCGCCGGCGCGTGCCTGAGGCCGCGGAGTCGGGCGGTCAGAGCACGCCGTTGCACGAGGCGTTGCTCCGGGCGTGCCAGATGATGCCGCGGGCCGCGTTTCGGAAGGCCATCGTGGTGTTCAGCGACGGGAAGGACGAAGGCAGCGCGGCCGACCTGGGCGTGGCCATCAAGGCAGCCCAAGAGGCCAACTGCCCGGTCTTCGTGGTCGCGATCGGCAATGTGGCAGACGGGAGGGCAATGGTCGAGCAGGAGGACTGCGAGAAGGTCGCGGAACTGACGGGGGGCAGGGTGTTCCCGGGCGGCGCCAGCGCGGAGGCCCTCTACCAGGCGGTGGTCGAGGCGACGAACCCCGACTACACGTGGGAGCTCGTTCTTGCGAAGGGCGCCCTGGCGCGGGACGGGATTCGGCGCCGGCTGACCGTGGCCGTGGTGTCGCATCTTCAATTGGCACATAGCGGCCATGTGCGAATTGAAGATGCGACACCTCTGGCTAGGATGCCCTTTGCGGTCAATCCGCGGACGTGGTGGCAGGTGTGGTGGGTCTGGGTGTGCATTGGGGGTGTGGCCCTGGTGGTGCTGATGGCCGTGGCGGCGATCATCCTCGCGACACGCTCCCGTGGGCCCCGAGTCCCGGCGGTTGCAACTCCGCCGCCAACTGGCGAGCCGGACACCGGGGAGCGCCCCGGCGAGTGCCCGATGTGCGGCCAGCCGATGGAGGCCGACGAGGCCGTCTGCCCGAACCCAGCCTGCCGATGGGTGAAGGGGGAGGAGGAGGTGGTCCTCGTTGTGAGTCCGACGCCATAGCCCGCATTTCTCACGAAACGCGGGAAATCCCAAGAGCCAGACCCCAAGTGGCAAACAATGCCCAAGCGTCAAACACCAAACCACAAGACAAGACCGCGAGGCTCCCCGAGCGCACAGCGTAAAGTCTGCTTGGACCTTTGGAAATTGTCATTTGGCATTTGTTTGGCACTTGGTGCTTGTGACTTGGTGCTTTGCGCACAACGACTGGCGTGAGCAAGCATGTTCCGCCCCATCAGCCGCTATCCTGTCTGTGGGACGCTTCTCGACGGGAAGGATCTGTACCTGCAAGGCGGGATGGCCTACGTCTACCGCTCGTGGTCACGGGAATATGGGGACGTGGCGGTCAAGATCCCGAGGCCGCACGCTGATCTGCGCCGGTGGGAAGTGGAATGGAAGATATGGAGCCAGTTCGGACCCCGCGAGGACATTGTGAGGTTCTACGAGAGCGGCGTGGAGGAGGGCCTCGAGTACATTGTGATGGAGTACGTGCCGTTCCCCGACCTCAGCCGGGTGCGGTCGGCGCAGCCCGAAGGGCGACTCGACCCACGATTGAGCGCGCAGGTGGCGGCCAGGGTCTGCCGGGCGCTCGACTACGCGTACCGTCAGGGGGGCATCAGAGCCCACCGGGACGTCAAGCCGAGCAACGTGTTCGCCCAGATTGACGACGGCCGAGTGGGGGCGGTCAAGCTGTCGGACTTCGGCATCGTGAAGCTGAACGCCGGCGTGACGATTGACCGCGAAATCCTCGGTTGCGCCTGGTACTCGTCGCCCGAGCAGCTCGATTACGGCAAACAAGTGGACCAGCGCTCGGACGTCTACTCCCTCGGCATCACCCTCTATGAGCTGGTCACTGGGCGGCTGCCGTTCGATGGGAGCCGGGACCAGGTGAGTCGCGCTCACAAGCACGAGGCCCCACGTCCCCCGAGCCAGTACAACCCGGCCCTGCCCCGTGAACTCGAGGCCATCATCCGCCGGTGCCTGGAGAAGGACCCGAACTCCCGATATCAGACCATCATGGAGCTGGCGGGCGTTCTGGAGGCACTTGCCGGCCCGCCCGTGCCCGGCCGGGGCGAAGGTCCGGAGCCGCCCAGAGAGCCCCGGCCTCCGGAGCAGGGGCCGCCTGTCTGGGGCGTTCTTTGCCTTGCCTTCGGCGCGATGCTGCTGCTTGCCGGGGCGCTGGGCGTGGTGGCCGCGCTGTGGGGCTTGCGGAGCGAGCCCGACGCTCGGACCTGGGTCTGGGTCGGCGCGGGCGGCAGCCTCGTCCTGGGCATGGCTCTCTTGATCACAGGGGCGGTCGGAGTCGCGTCCACCGGCCTGCCGGTCCCCGCGCCGACGCCCTCTGAGCCCCCTTGGGCCGCGGCTCCGCTCCAGGCGCCGCCTGTGGAACCCCCCGTGGTCCTTCCTGAGGCGCGCCTGGTGGCCGTCTCGGGCCCCCTCTCGGGGAGCCGTTTCCCGGTTGATAAGCCCCAGGTCGCCTTCGGAAGGAACTTCGGCCTTGACATCCAGCTCCCGATGGACGACCCGTTCGCCTCCCGCAACCACGGCTTCATTGTTCAGGAGAACGGAGCGTTCGTGGTCGTGGACACCAGCCGCAACGGGATCTACGTCAACGACGAGCGGGTGGATGACCGCCGGGCGCTGGCGCACGGCGACCGCATCCAGACGGGCGTGACACAGTTCTACTTCGAGCTGCCAGGCGCATAGAGTCCGGAGGAGGATGCAAGATGCGCAGAGCGCCAGCGTCCTATGGTCTCCCCCATTGCTCGACTCGGCGGCGCGGGGAGCGTGCCGCAACGCGGCTCGCAGGGCTCCTTGTCCTGCCCCTCCTCGTCGCATCCTGTGCTTCCGAACGCCCCGCCCGACGGCCCGCTCCCGGCAAGCCTGCGGCCCGGGAGAAGGCGCCTGCCGAACGCATCCCCTACGTTGTAGCATCCTCCATTGAGTGCAGCGGCTCTGCCCCCTATCGCGCAGCCGGGGCCGGGGCCGGGGCGCTGTCGCGCCAGCGGGTCTCGCCCCAGTGCAGCGCGTACGCCTTCGTCCCCGCGGGGCTGGCGTCGTTCGTGGACGGGCAGCCGGAGCACACCGTCTATTGGGCAGATTCCCCGCCCAGGCTCCAGATGAGGCGCGACCCGGCCACGCGGCGGGTCACCGCCGACGGCGGGCTCGCGGGCCTGGCCGCGGTGACGACGGAGCTGCTCGTGCGCAATGAGGCGGCCGCCCGGCCCCGCTCGGGCGAGGCGCCCGTCGCCCTCTTCCCCGACAACAGGGCGGGGCTGCCCACGTCCGTAACGACCGCCTTCGAGACCATTGATATGAGCCTCCCGACGGGGCTTGCGCGCGTGGTCAGCTACCGGTCGAGAGAGTTCCCCGTGCCTCTTGGCCCGGGCGACGCTCGCGTGGCCCGCGCGCGCTTCCACGGCACCCTCGTGATGAGCCCCGAGACCAAGCTCGTCTTCTACAGCGGCTGGGAGTTCGAGGCGACAGTCCCCATCCCCGACGGCGGCCAGGACCGCCTGGTGCAGCGCGCGGTCATCCTCCGAACGGATGCTCTGGGGCAACGGGTCTCGAGCTTGGTCGAGGGCCGCCTGGGCCGCGGGCCGCTCCCCTTGCCTCCCGCGCGCTCCGTGGCCTCCGCGGGCCAGGTCCCCGCGTGGTGTGTGGCCCCGCTCTGGACCGCGCGCGTCGCCCTCCTCTCCTCGGCCACCCAGGCCGAGCGCGACACGAATCCTCTCCCCATCATCGCCGCCCTTGCGATCTTCTCGATGGTGGACACAGCCATAGACTGGGGCACGAACCTCTACTGGGACTGGGAGCAGGGGCGTCCCCTCAACCCCTTCGACGGGCAGGGCTGGTCGCTCACCGGGGCCGCGGCCCGCGTGATCACCGACGCGGCAGGTCTCGACCCGAAGTGGGCGGACGTGCTCGCAGCGGGCACCAGGATCGGCATCGCCCTTGCCACCATGAACTGGCACTACGCAGCGGGAGGCTACATGGCCCACGCCGGCCCCACGGTGAAGGCCATTCTGCGCGCGATCCTGGACATTGATAACCTGACTGGCGACTGGGTGGTTGCGCTTGACCTTGTTGAGCTCTTCCGCAGCTTGGCGGCATTGGCGGAGAAGCCTCCGGAGCCGCTGCGCGTTCCCCCGGCCTCCGTCGGGCCTGCGCACGGCGCCGCACGGACTCAGACCGTGCTGGTGCTCGACACCTCCGGCAGCATGGATGACACTTGGCGCGGCGGCCGCAAGCTCGAAGCCGCCGTTGCCGCCGCGCTGGAGATCGTGGACATCGTGGAGCAGGAGAGCGCCGCCGGGGCGGGAGCGCATCAGGTGGGCCTAGTGACCTTTGACACCGGCGCCCAGACGGTCATCGGCATGACCTCGGTCTGGTCGGTCGCGCGCGATGCAACCACCCGCGTGAGGGCGGGAGGCCGAACGAACCTGGGCGCGGGCCTGGGCGCCGCCCTGGACCTCCTCCGCCACTCGGGGGCCTCTTCGTCCACGCGCGTGATCATCCTGCTCAGCGATGGCTGCAGCAACGTGGGACTGGCCCCCGAGCAGATCCTCGCCTCCCCGGTTCAGTGGGCCGCGCAGGCTGGTATCCGCATCTACACCGTCGGGTTCGGAGAGGGCCGTGACCTCGACGAGGGCCTGCTCCGCGCCATCGCCGCGCAGACGGGCGGCCAGTACGCCCACGCCTCGGCCCCGGCGGCTCTCCGGGGCATCTACGTGCGGGCGCGCCACCAGGCCCTCGGCCGCCTCCTCAGCGAGCGGCGCGGCACCATCGGCCAGGGCGAAACCGTCCAGCTCGCCTCGTTCCGCGTGCCGGAGGGCCGCGCCTCCCTCCACGGCACGCTTCAATGGCCGGGGAGCGCCCTCGATCTCCTGCTGACGGACCCCAGGGGGCGCCGAGTCACCTCAAGCTACCCGGGGGCCTCGGTGAGCGTCCAGCGCGGGCTGGCCCACGTGATCGTCCGCTCGCCCCGCGCGGGCACATGGCGGGCGGCGGCGTACGGGCGCAACGTGCCCGAGTCGCGCATCTTCTACGAGGCGGCCATCTCGCTCCGGGGCGCGCCCGGCTCCGCAC
The DNA here is from genome assembly GCA_016872855.1 of Planctomycetota bacterium. GTDB lineage: Bacteria > Planctomycetota > PUPC01 > DSUN01 > DSUN01 > DSUN01. Next base: position 803 of record VGYV01000463.1, on the reverse strand, counting down.
GCCCGTCGCGCGCGCTCGCAACCGTGCTCTTCTTGGCGCTTGCGGTGGTCGTATACACTGTCGCCGGCGGTGCGGTCCTGCTCCTTGCCGTGAAGCGCGCAGGGGGGACTCGACCCGCGGGAGGCGAAGCGCAGGGCGAGCGCCCGGGCGGCGTAGATGAGGATGAGCTGAACATCGTATGAGGGTCGGGGGCGCGGCAGAGCCTTGCCGCTCGCCGCGCCGGCCTGATGGAAGCCGCCAGAGCTCACTGGGGGGAGGCAGATGGTGCCGGGAGGGGGATTCGAACCCCCATAGCCTATGTGGCCACTAGGCCCTCAACCTAGCGCGTCTGCCAGTTCCGCCATCCCGGCGTCGGCAACAGCTATTATACCACGCCCTAGCCTTTTTGCAAGTCCCTGGCCCAGCCCGGGTGCAATAACGGATTTGCGCGGGATTCAGAGATGGCCCAGCCCCTTGCGGGCGGTGGAATGTAGCCCGTCCTGAGCGAAGCCGAAGGACGATGCTCGGAGAGCCGTGGGTCTTGGTGCGAGAAAGAGGCCCAGCCCCCGGACGGGCAAAGCGCCTATCTGTATCACCTTGCGGCGGCGAGGCGAGTGATACAGACAGGCGGCCGCGTGTCTGGTTTCCAAGACAACGGGGACGAGTCGGGAGCGGAGCAGGCGCCAGGGCTGGGGGCCATACTCGCTCAGCCCCATGTCCCTCCCACTTAGAAACTATCTCAAAACCCACGCGGGCTGCGTTGCCGGCGTCAGCGGGGCGGATGCAAGGCGCGGCGACGCAGGCGATGCAGCGGAGAGCATCGC
>VGYV01000462.1 GCA_016872855.1 Planctomycetota bacterium | reverse complement strand
TTGGATACTGCTCTGGCCGTAACACCTCAGCCTGATGAAGTGCCCGCCCCCACTGGGCTGCGCCGCTCGCCAGCGAGCGGCACCGAGCGGGGCGAAGGACCGGCCACTACCCGCGGCGCCCCCCGCACCCCCTTGCCCCCTCTTCCCCTGGGGAGGTCAGGAGACTGCAATGCCCCGACTCGCGAAGTCGGTCTGTCTCGCCGCAGCGCTGGCCCTGGCGGCCTGCGGCCTGGCCGCCGGACCGCCCGAAGCTGGTGGCCTGAGCACCCTCCCCAGGGAGGAGACCCACGCGGTTCTGCTCGCCAATCCCGGCTTCGAGACGGGCTTGGACGGCTGGCTGCCGCGAAACCCCGCCGCGTTCGCCCTCGACGCCGCGGCTCACGCGGGCAAGGCGTGCGCGAGGCTCGATTGCGGCCAGGCGACGCCGTACGTCCCCAGCCTGCGCCAGCCGCTCAAAGACCTCGGTCCAGGCATCTACGCGCTCCGCTTCTGGCTCAAGACCCGTGGCGTCGGCGGCACGTCGAAGGGCGATGGCGCCCGCGTGAGCATCGAGTACCTGCTCCAGGACGGCCAGCGGGCCTGGCCCTCGACCCACGTCTTCCGCGGCACGGGCGACTGGCGGCAAGAGGAACTCCGCGTCCTCATCCCGCCCGAGCTGAAGCCGGGCAGCGTGGCCATCAGCATCCACCGCTACGGCGGCGCCAGCGGCGGCGAAGCCCTCTTCGACGACTTCAGCCTGGAACGCGTCCGCCCCGCCCCAGTCGAGGCGTTCCTCCTCTACCCCAACTACCGCGGCTATCTGCCCGACGACGGCCCCGCCAAGCTGAGGCTCTGGGTGCGGGTGAACGACACGGAGGCCGCGGAGCTGGCGAGCATCGAGGTCCGCCGCATCGGGGAGAACACTCCAGTTGCTGCCGCCGGCCTCCAGGCAGGAGCGAGGGAACAGGTCGTTGAGCTTGACGCAGGGAAGTGGCCGCTGGGACGCTACGAGGTCGAGGCCCGCCTCGGCTCCTTCCGCTACCCGCCCTATATAGTCCACAAAATCTCCGCCGAGCAGCGCAAGAGCCTCGCCGTCTGGTTCGACCCCCACCAGGTGATGCACGTCGGCGGCAAGCCCGTCTTCCCACTCGGCCTCTACAACACCACGCGGCACTTCTACAGCGGGGACTTCAACTACGACGAGGAGTTCGCGCGCCTGAAGAAGATGGCCGAGGCTCCCGTGAACGCGAACACGAATTACTGGTGGTGGCCCTGCGGGCGCGAGGCGCGGCAGCGCTACCTGGCCGAGATGCACAAGCACGGCCTGGGCTACCTCGACTGCGTGAACAACGTCTTCCCACCCTTCCCCCGGACGCCGTGCGTGGCCGAGCTGGTGCCCGAGGCGGCGAAGCTCGAGAAGCTCGACACGCAGGAGATGGTGGACACCTACCTCGCCCGCCTGGCCGCGGCCATGCGCGAACTGCCCGCGTTCCTCGGCTGGTACGTGATGGACGAGCGCGGCTTCGGCGAGGTCCCCCGCCACTTTCACCAGTACCAGGTGCTGCGCAAGGCGGACCCCGACCACCCGACGTTCGGCGTGAGCAACCTGCCGCCTGAGTTCCCCCTCTGGCGCGACGCGCTCGACGTCTTCGGCCTCGACCCCTACCCGCTGTTCAACATGAAGGCCGGCCGCCCGCTCTCGCTGGCCGGCGAGTGGACCCGCGCCGGCGTGGCCGCGACCCACGGCAGCCGCCCGGTCTGGATGGTCGTCCAGTTCTTCCAGGGCTGGGCCGCCGACCGCTGGCCGACGGTCGAGGAACTGCGCACGATGAGCCTCATGGCCATTGCCGAGGGCGCACGCGGCCTCTTCTACTGGAGCTTCGGCAACCGCGGCCTGATGTCCGAGAGCCTTCCAAAGCAGGACGAGTACTGGCGGCGGCTGGTCAAGGTGACGAAGGAACTGAAGACGCTGGAGCCGGCCCTCGTGGCCCCCGACGCGCCGCAGGCGGTCAAGGCCGTCTCCGACCCGCGCGTGCGCTGGCGCGCCCGGCTCGTTGACGGCAAGTGCTACCTCTTCGCCTACCTCCCCTCACCCAAGTTCGTCGCCGACCCTGCCCAGGCGGAGGCCGTCTCGGTCCGCTTCACCCTCGCCGACGGTAGAACGGCGGACCTCAAGCTCCGCCCCGACTTCGCCGACTGCCTCGCCGTCCCCCTGAGTGTGCCTGACACGCTCAGTACAGCGCCCCACAAATGAAGAGACAAGCTCGTTGCCATCCCGGTGTCCTGCTCCCAGAAGGAGCACAGGGGGTTGCCGGCGGCTTCAGCCGCCGGACCCGTGCGCCAGAGATAGAGAAGTCCCGAAGGGACGGCAGGCACCTGTGCCGCGCCGCGTCCGTGAAGGCGTCTGCCGTCCCTTCGGGACTGGGCCGCGTGCGCGCTGCGATCCGGCGGCTGAAGCCGCCGGCAACCCACTCCAGTCCCTTCGGGACTGCGAACTGGTCCCCTTATCTGCGGGGCGTTGTGCCTACAGAGCATACTCGCGCGTGGTGAGCATGAGGTCGAGGGACAGCCTGATCGCGCTGCGGTGACCTGGCGGAGGATGTGAGCGGGTTGGGGCCTCTGCGGTCACGGCTTCCGCTTGTTCTCGAACCAGGCCGGGCCGCCCCACTTGCCGGTGACGACGATGTCGAGGTCGCCGTCGGCATCGAGGTCCACGGCGTGGATGTCCATGCCGGAGCCGATGCCTTCGTTGTAGGAGAGGACGTGTTTGGCCCACGTGGGGGTGGGCTTGGGGCGGAGCTCATACCAATAGACGCCGAGGGGGCCAAACTCATCGGGGTCGCTGCCGTTGTGGGCCATGAAGCGCTTGCCCGTCACGAGGTCGAGGTCGCCGTCGCCGTCCAGGTCGGCCAGGGCGAGGCTGTGGGGCTGCGACCAGGTGTCGTCAATGACGTGCTGCTTCCAGGAAACCGCATCGCCCTCCTTCACCTGCTGATACCAGAAGATGCCGTACTTGTGCGCGTTGCTGGTGATAACGTCGTTGAGGCCGTCGCCGTTGACGTCGTAGACCAGGATTTGGGGCGTGTGGTCCTTCTTGCCGTCCTTTGCGCCGAGCGCCCAGGGGTGCTCGGTCCACTGGCCCTTGCGGGGGTCGGCGGGGGCTTCGAACCAGGCGTCGGGGCGGAGCACGTCGGGCCGCTTGTCGCCATTGATGTCGCCCACGCCCGCCCCGTAGGCCATCGCCTTCGTGGAGATGACGTGCTTGACGAGGCCGCGTTTGCCCGAGGGGAGCGTGCCGGCCTCGAGCCAGAACGTCTGCGGGTGGTGCGGGAGGATTTCGAGCGCCTTGCCGTCGCCGTCAATATCCGCGAGGTCGCCGCACTCGAAGTTGCCGCCCTTGTTGGCGACTTCTTCGGGCCATTCGCCCTCGGCGCCGAGCGTGTTGCGGCTCCAGGTGATGCTCGTGGAGAACCAGCCGCAGGACACGACGTCGAGCTTCCCGTCGCCATCCACGTCGAGCGGCAGGTTCATGAAGTCGTCGGCGTAGCCCTTCCCCTTGTCGTCCACCGAGCCGCGGATGGTTCGCACCTTGAGCGGCTTCCAGTCGGGGGCAAGATAGAGGAAGGGGCCGGCCACAATGTCGAGCTTGCCGTCGCCATTGAAGTCGGCCACCCCGCACGCCTCAGTGCGGACGTTGCCGAGGCGATGCAGCGCAAACTTGATCGGCGATTCCGTCGCCCCCTTGGCCTCCGGCGCCTCTGCCGCCATCGCCGCGCAACACCACAAGGCTGCCGCAACCAGAGCCTGTAGTCTCATCGCAATCCCGTCCTGAGTATCGCCGTTTGGGGTAGGGCACGGCCGCGTATGTGGCTAAGCGGCAAGCAGTGGCCCAAGGTCTGCTCGCTTGAGGGGGGGGAGCCCAAGGTCACGGAGCAGGCGGTTGAGGTTCCGCAGGGTGAGCTTGCTGAGGGCGGTGATTTCGATCCCGATCGGCTTGCCCCTGCGGTTGAAATCAATGATGAAACCCGGCTCGACACGCGTCGTCCGATAGCTCCTCTCGCTCGGTCGGCAGACTAGATCAAGGTAGGCGGCAGTTGCCTTCCCACGGCGGTAACTGATCTCCAGAGAGTAATCGTTCATCTCACCTGCTCCTGACTTCGTACGCTGTGATGACCCACAGCAGTTTGGTATCGAATTCCGGCTCGATCACCACCTCCCAACGGCAGCCATAGTGCCGGACCTCCACCAGCCACCGGCCCTCCTCCACGTCGCGTCGAAAACCCGTCGCGTCCTCGAGCATGACGCGAAGGTCAACCTCGTTGAAGTGTCGGCGCACCATGCGTCCGAACACGTGTCTGTCGAACTTGAGTTCCCATGCCCACCACGGGGGCCACGCGCGCTTCGCCACCCGCGCTCTCCTTGCGCTCAGTATACCACGCACGGAGCGGAATGCAAAGTGCTGCGAACGCGGCCTATGCGCCCAGCCGCTTCTTGCGCTCCTGGCCGAGGGCGTCGGCGGCGAACATGGCATCCACGACGCCTTCGGACGTGACCTCGAAGGCGTGGCTGGCGCAGAGGGAGCCGGGGCCGGCGCAGATGTCGCCGATGAGCTTGAAGCGCTCGCGCGCGGCGCCCGCCAGGCCCAGGTCGCCCAGGGTCACGGGCAGGCCCACCGCGATGCACCAGTCAATGATCCGATACGTCTCAGCCGTCGCAATGTCGGGGTCCATGCACAGTTGGCTTGCGACGCCGAAGGCGACCTTTTCGCCGTGCATCATGCCCAGCGCCCTGCACTCGGGGTAGCCGGTGAGCAGGTTGCCGATCGTGTGGGCGGTGGCCAGGCCGCCGCTCTCGAAGCCGAGGCCGGAGTGCAGGACGTTCGTCTCGATGACCTTCTCGACGGCGGGCGTGACGACGTGCAGCTCGACGGCCCGCTTGGCCTCGACGCCGAACTCCATCAGCGTGTCGTAGCACAGGCGTGCGAGGGCCACGGCGGCGAGGGTGGGTGTGCCGCCGCCGAGGTTGAGGACCTTGCGGGTGCGCATGGCGGCCTGGGTCTCCACCCAGGTCGAAAGCGCGTCGCCCATGCCGGCCACCAGCGCCCGGACCGGGGCGTTGGCGACGACCTGAGTGTCCACCATCACGATGTCGGGGTTGAAGGGCCAGCAGTCGAAGCCCATGAAGTCGCCCTTCTCGCTGTACCAGACCGTGGCGGCGCTGGTGGGCGAGTCGTTCGAGGCGATGGTGGGGCAGGTGATCACGCCGAGCTTGCCTTCGACGGCGACGGCCTTGGCCGTGTCGAGGGTCTTGCCGCCGCCGACGCCGACCGACACGTCGGCGCCCTTCTCTTTGGCGATGGCGAGGACGCGGGCCGCCTCGGCCTTCGTCGTCTCGCCCTTGAACTCCACGTCCACGACCTCGAGCTTGGCCTCCTCGAGGCTCTTGAGCACGGTGGCGCCGACGGCGGCCTTGACGCGCGGGTCCCACAGCACCAGGGGCTTCTTGCCCACCATGCCGAAGTACTTGCCGGCCTCGGCCAGCACGTTGCGGCCCTGGACATACTTGCGCGGCGCGATGAGGACGGACTTCATGCTACTCAGCCTCCTTTCGCTTGGGGGGGTTCGGGTGCCGAAACGTCGGGCGTCTTCTTCTTAGCCGCATCGTCCGCCACAGCTTTCATCGCTTTGCCCTTCGCGAGGACACATACGCCAATGACCAGGACAACGAGGGCCGCCCCGATCCAGCGAATGCTCTTGCGGCTGGCGCCCTTCCATTCGCCCGTTCGGAACCCATGGACGTTGCCGATCATGATGGCGAAGGTCATGAACACGGCGTATCCGACGCTGCCGCCGAGGTCGCCGAGATTGAACGCGCCGAGGCCAAAGAGGAAGATCGCCGCGTCGTGCAGCACGGCCATGGCGAAGGCCAGCGAGAGCGTGCGCCCGATCCCTGGCTTGAACAGATGCCCCCAGGTCTTGTTCTTGGTGAGCTTGAAGGCGCAGTAGCCGCAGGCCGAAAGCACCCCGCCGCACAGGATGAGTGCCGCCTTGGCCCATTCCGCCTGCCAGGGGAGGTTACCGAACTCGGGCGGGCTGGTGGCAACCTTCCCAACGTCGTCTGCGAAGCACCACGCCATCGAGTAGCAGGCGCACAGGACGCCCGACAGGATGCCGATGGTCACGCCGATGAGCATCTTCGGCTTCCTCGCGGCCGCCGCGTCCTGGGGGGCGTCGTCCTTCTTCATGCTGGCCTCTTTGAGCAACGCAGCACGCGCGGCCACCACCACGCCGGCCACCAGCACGGCCACGCCGGCCAGGATCACGATGCCATGCGACTTGGGGATCTCCTGCGGGCTGAAAATGGCCATTGGCAGGACCGACCCAGTGATGATCTGCGCTCCGTAGTTGAGCGCATAGGCCAGCGACAGGCCGATGAAGGCGAAGCTAAGGCCCAGCGTCATCGAGCCCAGGCCCCACAGAAAGCCGAAAAGGAGGACGGGAAGGAGCTTCGCCGCCTCGACCCTCCCGTAGACGGAGAAGAAGCCATCCACCAGCACCGGCCCGACCACCACGGGGAGCAGAATGGTCACGAAGAAGAAGAACGGCCCCCAGAGCACCTCCCAGGGCGTGTCCTTCTTCACGAACTTGCTCGGCAGGCCGAACGACCCGCCGCAGGCCGCGCCGAGGAACAGGAAGAGGAAGCCGAGCCAGATTTCCATGTCGCGTGCTCCTTTATGCCAGTGCGCCAGACGCCGGACAGCCCCTGTCCGACCTCTCCCTTGGGGAGAGGTCGCCTGCCGCAGCTTCAGCGGAGGCGGGCGGGTGAGGGTGCCTTCGAGACGCCTGGCCCAGTACCAGAAGCACCCTCACCCCGACCCTCTCCCCAAGGGAGAGGGGGAGAGTTGTCTCCTCGCCAGGGACC
>VGYV01000461.1 GCA_016872855.1 Planctomycetota bacterium | reverse complement strand
CACGGAGCCGGCGTTCAAGGACCGCGGCATGCACTGCTGGCACGGGATTCGGTGGTACATGGGCCTGGCCGACTTCCGCCGCGAGATTGACCAGTTGGCCAAGCTGAAAATGAACGTGCTTCAGTTCTACTGGGGCATGGGCGGACCCTGGGCCGAGTTCTCCTACGGCGGCAAGCCGGTCGAGATGACCGCAACCAAGGAGTCGGGCTTCGTGGCCTGGCCCGGAGCCAGCGGGACCGCCAGCAGCGTGAAGGTCGGCAGGGAGTGTTTCCCGCAGGACGGCTACATGGGGCCGCCGGAGTTTGCGAAGGTCCAGACGCCGCAGGAGGCGTGCCGCGCGGCCCGCGAGTTCCTCCGCGAGGTCATTCGCTACGCGCATTCGCGCAAAGTCAAGGTCTGGCTGGCGATGGGCGAGATACCGTTCGTGCCGCCGAGCGCGGCGCCGGCGGGCTCCAGGCGGGGCCGCAGCTTCTACTGCGGCGTGTCGCTGCCGCCCAGCGACCCCGCCGTGCTCGACATCTGGGAGGCCGCCGTGCGGAGCATGATCGAGAGCTACCCCGAGGCGGACCGCTATTGGGTCGTCAGCGGATCGGAGCTCCTGGGCAGCACCCGGCCGGTGCACGACATTCCGGCCAACGACCCGCAGTTGCAGGCGTTCATCGGCGACTACGCCCGCCTGCGCCCCCTGATTCCGCCGAAGCCGAAGGCCGCGGCGGACCTCGGCCTGGCCGATCTCGATCTTGCGGACATTGCCGCGGCCGACAAACTCGTGCGGCGGATCAAGGCACGCTATCCCGCGGCAAAGCTCGGAGCGGAGCCGATCTTCCGCGGCGGCCAGCTCCGCGCACTCGACGCCGCGCTGCCCAAGGACGTCGCCCTGATGAACATGGTCAACTTCGCCGGCGAAACGGTGATGAGCTTCTTCGGGGGCATCGAGGGCCGCGACCTGGTCGTGTGGCCGAGGATCACCGACGACGGCTGCGAGCTGAACATGCAGCTCAACGCGATGATGTACGACCACGACGAGGTCATCTCCGGCGGCCTGAGGCATGGCGTGACGGGCATCCTGGGCCAACTGAACAAGGCGCGCGGGGCCGAGCAGAGCGCCCAGTACATCGCCGAAGGCGCCTGGAACCCCGGCATCAACTGCCGCTCGTTCTACGAGCGCTATCTGGGCCGCCTCTACGGGCCAGAGGCACGGGCCACTCTCCTCAAGGCGTTCCTGCTCCTCGAAGAGAACGAGAAGACCCTGGGCTGGCACGGCCGGCGAGGGCTGATGAGCACCTGGTGCGCCGCCTGCCGCATGGGGGTTGCACTGCGAAGCGTCAACCTCAAGGACGAAAAGCTGAAGCTCGACCGCCAGGAGCTACAAAGGGCCATCCAGGCAGCGGAAGGCGAGCGGGCGTTCTGGGACGGCCGTGCGGCCCACTGCCGCCAGGCCCTGGAGCTTCTGCGCCAGGCGCGGCCGAAGGTTCCGACTGGCTCGCTCGCTGAGCTTGATTACGTCATCTACAAGACCGCGAGCTTCATCGCCGTCTTCGAAGAACTGGCTGCCGCCGAGCAAGCCAAGGCCGCATTCGACCGCGTCTTGCTTGCGAGGAGTCATGGGGATGCGGGCGAGGTGGCCAAGCAGTTGCAGGAGTGCCAGACGGCGCTGTTCCGGGCGAGCGTATTGGTCCATCATGCCGCCGAGCAGATGGTCCCCTACGCCCGGCTCGACCCCACCGAGCGGCACATCCTGTGGATCCTCAACAAGGCCATCCCTTCGCACGAGGCGGCGCAGCGCTATCTCACGGACGCCATTGCGCACCTGGGGCAGGAGGCCATCGCTCTGGAGAACAGCCGCCTGCGGCTGAGCTTCGACGAGAGGACGGAAAGCCTCGCCGCCATCCACAACAAACTCGCAGGAGAGAGCTACGCGGTACGGGACGACCTGTTTGAGATCGAGGCGACCGACTTCCGCATAGGGCAAGCCGACGCCAAGTTCGTGTCGTTCGAGCGTCGGGCCGGCGCAGTGACGGTAAGATATGAGGCTGGCCCGCTCACCATCGAGGTGGCCTACACACTGCGCGGCGAGAACCATTTCGCCGAGAAGCAGCTCACCCTCACCTCCAATCGGCCCTACGGCCTGAAGAAGGTGGTCCTCAGCCGCCCGGCGTTCTCCGGTGCTGACCTGAAGATCGTTCCTTATCGCTACCCGAAGTTCGAGCGCAAGCCTGGCGAGGAGCCGACCTGCACTTTCTTCGGCCGCACCCCGAAGGGCGGCTTCTTCACGGGCGTCGAGGTCCCCTTCGATGCCTCATTCCTCAAGGAGGGACAAGTCACGCTATGCTACGCCCCAAGCCTGAAGGTCGCGGCCGGGGAGAAGGTGGCCTGCGAGCCAGCCTACTTCGGCGTCTATCGCCGAAGCCCCAATGACCGCGAGGAGAAGGAGCAACCGCTCTGGTCAGAATCCGAGGCGATGGTGGCCATGGCCTCGGCGGTCCTCGGCCCGCCGCGCTTCGGCCTGGTGCCCATGGCCTGCGGCTGGCACTGCGAGATGGAGCACGGCGCCTACACAGAGCAGTCCGTCGAGGCCGACATGAAGTCGCTCGACTTCCTGGCCGAGTGCGGGATTGACTGGGTCTCCGACAGCCACCCCTGGGGCGGCGAGACCGAGCGGATGAATGCACTGGGTGCCAACGACAAGTATGAGCCAGGCCCGCTGGTCCGCAAGTTCCTCGAACACGCCAGGAAGCTGGGCCTCAAGGTCGTGATGTGGCCGACGATGAACAACACGCACCCCTGGAAGGGCGGAAAGCCGTTCCGAGCCGACAAGCCCGAATGGCTCATGGCGCCCCTCCGCAACGCCAACTGCATGGGCAGCAAGCCCTTCGCCGAATGGCTCACGCGGGTCAACCTCGATGGCATGGCCACGGGCTACTACAAGTCGTGGGCGATGGACGGCGACTTCTTTGGCGGCGGAGGCTGGTACACAACAATCGTCCCCGTCAAATGCCCCTCGGACAAGCACGATCATCTGCCGGGCGACTCGAACTACGCCTGCCAGCACGCGCTTGATACACTCGTCGCCAGCGTGAAGAAACAGCATCCTGAGGCGTTCATCTGGCTCCTGCGGCCGCCGATGGACCTCGGCGTGTGGGCGCTCAGGAACGCCGATGTCTCGTTCACGCTCCTGGAATCGGGCACGGGGAAGAACCTGGCCGCCGGCGACCAGATTCGCACCTGGGCGCGGGTGCGGCTCCACCGCGATTTCTTTCCGCACTACCTCGATCAGCCGCTCCTGTTCCCCAGCCGCGCTGGCGCGAACGCCAAGACGCCCAGCACGTGGCCGAGCGCGAACCTCGACTACATCCTGCTCAGCGCGCTTTCCTGCTCCCCCAACCAGCTCTACTACCTGCCCACGAAGAGCGGCATCCCCGATACGGACAAGGCCGAGATCCGCAAATGGCTCGATTGGGGGCGGAAGAATGCCGACTACCTCAAGGCCCGCAAGGACCTGCCCGACTGGCCGGCCGCAGGCAAAGTGGACGGCTCGGCGCACATTGTTGGCGATCGCGGCCTGGTTTTCCTCTTCAACTCCGGCAAGGCGCCGCTTGAGGGCCAGTTCGCCTTGACCGAGGAGAGCATCGGGCTGGCAAAAAAGGGCACGTTCCTGGTGGCCCAGGAATACCCCTCATCGGACCGAAAGGTCCGGGCGGCCCACGGCGAAGTGGTCCGCTGGCCAGTTCCAGGCGAGGCCGCCACGATCCTGAGACTTCAGCCCGGCGAGTTGCGGTGAGGGCGCTATGGGTGTAGCAAGGAGCGGGGAGTACCTCACCACGCTCTACGGCACATTCGAGGGCGACGGCCGCTACTCGCTGGTGCTGGCCGAATCGGCGGACGGGTTCAGGTGGCGGCTTCGTGCCCAGATCGCGGGGGCGGACTGCCCGCTCGAAGGGGGCGAAGGCCCCTGTGAGTCCGCGCTCTGCCGCCTCGCGGATGGCCGCATAGAGCCGGATTCGCGCAAGGCCTGGGCCGGGGTCGAGGAGATGCGACGCACGGGCGTCACCGGCTTCTCCTCGTGCTACGCTGAGCTGATGGCACTCGACGAGCGCACCCTGGTGCTGGTCTACGACCGCATCGGGTTCGGGTGGGCTCCCATCCCCGACGACTCCGACGAGACCAAGAGCGACTGGGTCATGCGGCTTCAGATCGAGACATGAGAGGAGGACGCGATGGAGCTGCTCTTCGAGTCCCGGACTGACCTCGACAGCCTGACGAACCTCGGGCTGCACAGCGCCACGGTCTTCATTGACCCCGACAGCGCTCCCTCGCACCGTTACCGTGCCACCGGCTGTGGCTACAAGGGGCTGTTCCTCAGCCACCCGGAGACCACATCGCGGCAAGCCGCAGCCAAAGACGACAGACGACAGATGACAGACGGCAGCCAAGAATCGTCCTCGTCCTCGTCGTCGTCCTCGTCCTCGACTCTTCTCCCGGATTTCTTGCAGAAAAACAAGATCCTGCGGGTTTGTAGCACAGAGGCCGGCTACTACACGGCTCATTCCGCCGACGGCCTGAACTGGACGCTGGACGCGCCGAGGCCACGCTGGCACAGCTTGGATTCGGTGCAGGGTCTTGTGGAGCGGCTCGGCGCCGCGGGCGGTGATCAGGTAGCCATCCTCCACCCGCGGCCCGCCCCAGGGCGCGCTGCTCTGGCGAACGACCCCTGCGGCTTCATGCGGACGACTCCTTTCTGAGCATCCCTGTCACCGCACCTGTAAGCGCCTATGTCGCACCGGTTTACATCTCCGGAAAAAACGCACAGAAATGCCCCTTCCTGCCCCTCCGGGGGCCTCATGAGACCTGGGGGTCATAGGGGCCGATCGGCTGATGCCCTCCGCGCCACAAGTGCCCATTCGTCAACAACTTGAGGCGACGGTCGGATCGGGCCGTCTTGTCCCGCGCGACGCGTCCTAGAGCGTTTGGGTGATTAACGCCCCTTAACCCCTAATGCTCGGCGAGAGCCACTCACGCTCCCGGTGCACGAGGCCGCATTCTTCGCCTCGCCGGCCCTGCCTGTCGCAGAGGCAAGGACGAGAAGCGCGCTCACAGGCACGAGGAGCAGCGGCCAGTTGCACGACAGGTCCATCGTTCCTCTCCGTGGGTGCCATCATAGCTACTATGCGAGCCCATTCTGCTCAAGCACGCCTCTGTCCATGGCCCAATCCCTGGCTTGGGGCTTGCACGACAACTCCACGCGGGGTATGCTGCGTGCAGCCGCGAACACCGGAAAGGAATCGAGCCGTGGATGTCCGGCAAGTGCGTCTTGCGGCCATCGTGGTGCTGAGCGGCGCCGCCTGTGCCGCTGGGGGTGGGCTGGTTGCCCGCTACGACTTCGCCAACGATGCCTCCGACCCCGTTGGAGGGTTCCACGCCAAGGTCATCGGCGGCGCGGCCGTGGCGGATGACCCCGGCGGCAATGGCAAAGGGCCGGGCACAGTGCTGCACCTGCCGACCGACGATGCCTTCGCCCGCTGCGAGGCCCCGCAGCTCTCGCTCAAGGGCAGCTTCGCCATCACCCTCTGGCTGAAAGCCCACTACTGGTGGCGCACGCCGGGGCCGCATGCGCCGAGGCCATCGGACATCGGGGACGACTACGATGGCATCGTGGCCGGCCCGGGCTTCGCGCTGTCGCGGGCCTACTCTGATCTCAGGTTTGAGGCAGGCGGGCTCACGGTGTCAGTGCCTCATCGCAAGCTCGGCCGGTGGCACCACATCGCCGCCGTCTGCCAGGCCCAGCCGCCCGATGCCGCCAAGGGCAGACAGGCCGACGATGAGCTTGAGCCGGGCATCAGGCCCGCCGACGACAAGGCGGGCCAAATCCGCACGTGGGAGGAGAAGAGGACCCTTCATCTCTACGTGGACGGCGAGCTGGCCGCCTCGATCACGAAGCAGGTCGCCCTGAACGACCTGCCGAGGAAGCAGGACCCAAAGCCAGTCCCCCTCGCCATCGGCGGAATGGAGGGGTTCCTCGACGACGTGCGACTCTACGACACCGCCCTGCCGATGGAGGCAATAGCAACCGTGGCCGAGCGACGCTTCGCGCGCGAGGAGCATCCCATTCACGGCTTCGACGCCGTGGACCCCGGCACAGCCCTCGTGTGGAAGCCAGGGGCCGGCGCCGTGTCGCACGACGTCTACTTCGGAGCCGACCCCGCCGAACTGAGGGCCGCGACCCGCCAGAGCCGGTGCTTCAAAGGCAATCAGACGGCCACGACCTACAAGCCGCAGGGGCTCGAGCCCGGCGGCAGGGCCTACTGCTGGCGCGTGGACGAGGTGGAGGCAGACGGCACGGTGTCCAAGGGCGGCGTGATGGAGTTCACCACCGGCACGCTGGCCTTCCCCGGCGCCCAGGGCTGCGGGGCCTTCGCCCGGGGCGGACGCGGTGGCAAGGTGCTCTTCGTCACCAACCTCGACGACTACGATCCCAAGGCCGAAAAGCCGATCCCCGGCAGCCTCCGGGCCGCGTGCGCCGAGAAGGGGCCGCGCATCGTCGTCTTCCGCATCTCGGGCACCATCGCGCTCAAAGCCGACCTGGTCATCACCGAGCCCTACCTGACCATCGCCGGCCAGACGGCCCCCGGCGACGGCATCTGCGTGAAGATGCGCCACAGCCAGATCAGCAGCCACGACGTCATCGTGCGCCACATCCGCTTCCGCCCTGGGGACGAGTTCGGCGCCGAGGGCTTCGCCAAGATCAAGGGCACCTTCGAGTGCGACGCGCTCCGCCTCCTCTGGGCGCAGCGGGTCATCGTGGACCACTGCTCCTTCTCCTGGGCGCTCGACGAGACGATGGACATCTGGGACAGCAGCGACGTGACGGTCCAGTGGTCCATCCTGGCCGAGAGCCTGGCCC
>VGYV01000460.1 GCA_016872855.1 Planctomycetota bacterium | reverse complement strand
GCACCCGCAGGTCGCGCTCGTGGAAGGCCAGGCCGCCTGCCCTCTCCGCCACGCACGCCACGCCCACGAGCCGCTCCTCGAAGAGCAGCGGCACGCCGACGAAGGAGCCGCCCTGGTAGCCCTCGGCCCGCGCCAGGGCCGCGAACTCGGGCCTGGCCTCGACGTCCGCCAGAAGCAGCGGCACGCGGTGCCGCGCCACCCACCCGGATAGCCCCTCGCTGTGGGCGGGGCCGGAGCCTGCCCTGAGCGGAGCCGAAGGGCGCCCCGCGCGGGGCAGAGACGCCCCGCCCACAACTGGTATGTCAGCCAAGTTCGCCATATTGCGGCCCCCCTGGAACATGGCAGACTTGGCAGACATACCCCCCCGGTCGCCCCTGCGCGCCCGCACCGTCAGGCCATTGCCGTCCGGCTCGGGGAGCAGGATGGACACGGCGTGCGCCCCTGTGAGCGAGGCGATTGTGGCCACGGCGGCCTCCAGGAGCGCATCGAGCCGCAGCTCGGCGGCAACCGTCAGCGCCAGGTCCTGCACCGCCAACAGCTCGCCCACGCGGCGCTCCAGCCGCACGTTCGCCTCCACCAGCTCCCCGGCGGGAGAGGGCGGATGGGCTGTGGTCAGGTCGTGAACGCTCGTGTCGAGCATATGCGTCTTGTCCCTGCCAACCATTTCCGATTTGCGATTTCCGATTTCCGATTGAAGACTTCAGCCCTCGGCGCCCAGGCCCGCCTGAGAGTTGCTCTGGTTTGCTCTGGGCTCGAAATCGGCAATCGGCAATCGGCAATCGGCAATCGACTCTCTCGCCTTGCGCCGGAGGACGCCCAGGGCGCGCTGGGCCTCCTCCTTGTCGTCGAAGGGGTAGCGGACGCTGCCCAGCTCCTGCACGCTCTCGTGTCCCTTGCCGCAGATGGCCACGAGGTCGCCCGGGGCGGCCATCGCGACGGCTTTGCGGATGGCCTCGCGGCGGTCGGGCTCCACCACGCACATCGCCTGCGGGTTGGCCCCCGCCACGATGGCGTCCAGAATGTCCTCCGTGCGTTCGCTGCGGCTGTTGTCGGCGGTCAGGACCGTCACGTCGGCGTAGTGGGTGGCCGTGGCGCCCATCAGCGGGCGCTTCGAGGTGTCGCGGTCGCCGCCACAGCCGAAGACCACGATGAGGCGGTTGGGCGCGACGAGCGGCTTGAGGGTGCCGAGGACCGAGCGCAGCCCGTCGTTGTTGTGCGCGTAGTCCACCAGAACCGTGAACGGCTGCCCCTCGTCCACCCGCTCGAGGCGGCCTGGTGCGCCCGCGAACTGGGCGATGCCGGCCGCGATGGTGTCGAGCGGGATGCCCAGCGCCAGGGCGCAGCAGGTGCCGGCCAGGAGGTTTTGGACGTTGAAGCCGCCGAGGAGCGGCGAGTGCGCCCGCACGCTGCCGGCCGGCGTGTGAAGCCGCAGCGTCGTGCCGTCGAGGGTCATTCGCTCGATGGTCGCCGTCACGTCCACGGTGGCCGACAGGCCGTAGGTCATCACGTTGCCGCGGCCGCGCCGCTCGCGGAAGTAGCCGCACTGCGGGTCGTCCGCGTTCAGCACGGCCGTGGCCTCAGGCGACAGGCTCTCGAAGAGGCGGGCCTTTGCGGCCAGGTAGTTCTCGAACGTGCCGTGGTAGTCGAGGTGCTCGTGGGGCGTGACGTTTGTGAGGGCGGCGACGGCGAAGCGGATGCCGCGCACGCGCTCCTGGTCGAGGCTGTGGCTGGAGACCTCCATCACGGCGTGGCTGATGCGGCGCTCGACCATGCGGGCGAAGAGGGCCTGTAGCTCGGGCGCCTCGGGCGTGGTGTTCGACGCCCGCTCGCACAGGGAGCCGAGCTGGTTGACGACGGTGGAGATGAGGGCGGCCTGCTTGCCCCACTTGGCCAGGAGCCAGCGGACGAGCATCGCCGTCGTCGTCTTCCCGTTCGTGCCCGTCACGCCCACCGTCCGCACGAGGTCGGCCGGGCGGCCGTGGAACTGGCCGCAGAGGTCGGCCAGCGCCGCCCGCACGTCGGGCACGATGATGAGCGTCACCTCGGGCGGCACCGGCACCTCGTGGGAGGCCAGGACTGTGTGCGCCCCGCGGGCCACGGCGTCGGCCACGTAGGCCGACCCGTCCCCGTGCGGCCCGGCCACCACGGCGAAGAGCCATTCGGCCAGGGCCTTCCGCGAGTCCAGCGTCAGCCCCTGGATGCTGCGGTCCGTGTAGTTCCGCAACTCGCGGGTCTCGAGCACGCGGAGCAGCTTGCTGAGCTTCATCGTGTCCCCCTCTGCGTATCTGTGCCGATCCCCAGCCGCGCCAGGGCCTGCGGCTTGTCGGGCGCAACGCCCAGGTAGGCCAGGGTCTGCTTGATGATCTGTCCCACCGCCGGCGCGGCCACCGTGCCGCCGAAGAAGCGGCCGCCGGCACGCTTCGTCGGCTCATCCACGCTCACGAGCACGACGATTTGCGGCTTCTCGGCGGGCGCCATCGCCGCGAAGGAGCACACCGACGCGCCGCTCACGTAGTGGCCGCCGACCACCTTATCCGCAGTGCCCGTTTTCCCACCCAGCGTGTACATCGCCAGGCGGGCATGCTTCCCTGTCCCCTCCTCCACCACGCGGCACAGGACTCGCCGCACGCGCTGCGCCACGCTCGCGGGGACGACCTGCCGCACGGGCTTGACGGGCCGCTCGGCCCACGTCCCGTCGTCGCGGCGCACGCGCCGCACCACCCGCGGGGCCATCAGCACCCCGTCGTTGGCGATGGCGCCGTAGGCCAGGGCCATCTGCACCCCGTTCACGCACACCTCGTGGCCGATGCAGACGGAGGGCAGGGAGAGGCTGGTCCAGCGCGAGGGCGGGTAGAGCTGCCCCGGGTTCTCGCCGGGCAGCTCGAAGCCCGTGGCGCGGCCCAGCCCGAAGGCCCGCAGGTAGCGGTAGAGGCGCTCCGGGCCGAGCTTCATGCCTATCTTGGCTGTGCCGATGTTCGACGACTTGACGATGACCATCTCGGCGCTAAGGTGGCCGTAGCCATGCAGGTCCTTGAAGCGCCGCGAGCCGATGAACCAGCAGCCGT
Organism: Planctomycetota bacterium; assembly: GCA_016872855.1. Taxonomy (GTDB): domain Bacteria; phylum Planctomycetota; class PUPC01; order DSUN01; family DSUN01; genus DSUN01. The sequence continues at coordinate 3,838 of VGYV01000460.1, read as the reverse complement.
TCTCGCAGAAGAAGTCCGTCTGCTCCGTCACCACCCGCTCCTGGAGCGCCCCGCTGAAGACCAGCGCCTTCATGATCGAGCCAGGCTCGAACCAGTCCACGATGTACCTGGCCCTGGCCCGGTTCTTCAGGTCGGCCGGGGCGTAGGTGCCATAGCGGTTGGGGTCGTAGGTCGGCAGGCTGGCCGCGGCCAGCAGGTCCCCCGTCCGCGGGTCGAGGACCACGGCCATCGCGCCCTTGGGCGCCCAGAGGTCCCACATCTCGCGCAGCGCCGCCTCCGCGTGGCCCTGGACCACCGCGTCAACCGTCAGCTCAACGTCGCTCCCGGGCCGCGGCAGCTTGGCGGCGTCCGTCGTGCTGATGTAGCGGCCGGCCGCATCGCGCTGAAGGCTCGCGCGGCCCGGCTCGCCCGCAAGCACGTCGTCCAGCGTCGCCTCCAGGCCCTCCATCCCCTGCTCGTCAATGCCCGTGAAGCCGACCAGTTGGCAGGCGAGCTCGCCGTGGGGATACATGCGCTTGTATTCGGGCCACACGGCCACGCCCGGCAGCCGCTCGGCCTCGACCCGCTTCGCCTCCGCCTCGCTCGCCTTCCGCTTCACCCAGCAGAAGCGCCGCAGCCCGTCGAGGTCAGGCACCAGCTCCTCAGCGTCGCACCCCAGCAAGGGGGCCAGAGCCGCGGCGGCGGCCGTGGGGTCAACTATCTCGGCGGGACGCGCGTACAGGCCGCCCTGGCGGAACTCGACGGCTGTGCCCAGGCCCCGCACCGCCGGCTCCTGACGCAGCCGCTGCTCTTCCTCGGGGCTGAGGCCCCGCCTCAGGCACGTGAGGCCCATCGGCCGCTCCACCCGCGACGCCAGCACCGTCGCGTCCAGCCCGAGCAACTCCGCCAGGCGGCGACACGTCCCCTGTGGGTCGTCGAGCTGGCGCGGGTCCACATAGATGCTGGGAGCCTGGACCGAGGTGGCCAGGGCGCGCCCGCGGCAGTCCAGGATGCTCCCGCGCCGCTCGGGCCGCGTCACCCGCACGAAATGCTGCGACGCTGCCATCTCGCGGTACTTCGGCTGGTCCTTCGCCTGGATGACGTACAGCCGCCCCGCCAGGCCCCCGTAGAGGCCCAGCACGGACACCGCCACCACCCACAGCCTGCCGCTATGCCCACGCTGTGCCGCCATCGTGTCCCGTTCCCTGTCCCCGCCTGGCTCCGTGCACACGCACGTGCACGTGTCCAGCGATCACGAACTCCCCCCTCCCCCTTGGGGGGAGGGTAGGGGTGGGGGTGCTTCCGTGGGCTCGAGCGAGGCCAAGCACCCTCACCCCTGCCCTCTCCCCGAGGGAGAGGGAGGGAGGTTGTCCGCACCTCAGGGACGCACAGGCATCTTGCCTGTTTCACACTGCCGCTCCGCCACGCGGAGCCGGGCACTGCGCGCCCGTGGGTTCGCCGCCACCTCCTCCGCCGTCGGGCGGAGGGGCTTGCGCGTCACAACCGTCACCACCCCCTCCGACGCGAAGCCGCGCAATGCCTGCTTCACGATGCGGTCCTCGAGGGAGTGGAACGAAATCACGGCCAGCCTGCCCCCCGGCGCGAGCCATTGGGGCAGTGTGCCCAGGGCCGCCTCCAATGCCCCCAGCTCGTCGTTCACCGCAATGCGTAGGGCCTGGAAGGTCCTGGTCGCCGGGTGCAGCCGCGGCTCGCGCCGCGGCACCACGGCCTCCACCAGCGCCGCCAGGTCGCCCGTCGTGCGGAGGCGTCCCCGCCGCTCGGCAATTGCCCTGGCGATGCGGCGGGCGAAGCGCTCCTCGCCGCACTCGCGCAGAATCCGCTCAAGCTCCCGCTCCCCGCTCCGCGCCAGCAGCTCCGAGGCCGGGCGGCCCTGGCTCGCGTCCATCCGCATGTCCAGCGGGCCGTCGGCCAGGAAGCTGAAACCCCGGTCCGCCCGCTCGAGCTGATAGCTTGAAACGCCCAGGTCCATCACCACACCATCCGCTCCGCGCCCCAGGTGCCGGGCAGCGTGCCCAGCCAGGTCGCGGAAGTCGCCATGCACCAGCTCGAAGTGCCCCGCAAAGGGGGCCAAATGCCCCCGAGCAAGCTCAAGGGCCTCGGCATCGCGGTCAAGGCCGAGGAGGAAGCCCCCCGGCACCAGCCGCTCCAGGAGGGCCGCCGCGTGGCCCCCGAGGCCCACCGTAGCGTCTATCATTCGCCGCCCTGGCGCGGGGCGAAGGGCATCCACCACTTCACCGAGCAGGACTGGCTTGTGCATCTCCGTTCAGCCGAACTAGCTGCACGTTTGGAGTGCGGCCTTCAGGCCGTATCTTGCGGCTCGGATACGGGCTAAAGCCCGCACTACGAACCGGCCGCATTTGACTCTGGGGAATGAGGAGGAGGCGAGTTCGTGCCTGGCGGGCTGCCGTCGTCGGGTCGGTGACTCCCAGTGGTTGGCCGGGAGAGCGTTGGTTGGGCGCTTCGACGACAACCCTTGACAGCGGCTTGCCGAAGTAGTAGACTACTTCTGGCTAGCACCTCGGCCGGCCTGGTTTCCCCGACCATGAGCGGCCGGCGAGGCGCTGGGTAGGAAAGCGGGGCTCAGGTTCCCCGTCTCGCCCTGAGCCCTGCTTTCCCCGCTACAAATCCCCCTGATGCCAGAGAACGAACTCGCCTCTCCGTGTGTTACTGGGCACCCCCGCCCGGCTTGAGCTGGTAGAGGGACTCCGCCAGCTCCTCGAACTGAGCCTCGTGCGCGTCTCGCAGCGCCGCCCAGCGGGCCGGGCTCCACAACTCGAAGCGGTTCGACGCCCCGATGAACAGCACCTCTTCCTCAATGCCGGCGAGCTCTCTCAGGCGGTCGGGCAGGAGGACCCGGCCTAGCTTGTCCGGGTCAGCCTGCACGGCCTCGCTGAAGAACAGCCGCTGGAGCATGCGGGCGTTGAAGCCGCGGAAGTCGGCCGAGGCAATGTCGTCCGCCACGGCCTCCCATTGGCTGGCAGGAAACAGGAAGGCGCACTTGTCCAGGCCACGCGTGAGGAACAGGCCGGCCCGAATCTCCTCCTCGCCCATCTGCTCGCGCACGCGGCGCGGCACGACGACCCGGTGCTTGTCGTCGAGGCGCTGGAGGAACTGGCCGAAAAACCGCGTGGCCACCGTCTACCACTCCTTCCCACTTCTTCCCACCACGGATGCGAATTGTATCCCTCACGCACCACCCTGTCAATCCGTTTTCTCCACAATTCTCTGAGAATCTGCTAAAGCCACGACTTCTTGGGCTTTAGCCCCGGCGCTCCCCCACCATGTAGGGGGCGCTGAACACGCCTCTCCATGCCGCTCCCCGGCGAACCGCTCTGCCCCGGCCCTTACGCATTTGTACGCGCGCGCACCGTGAGGGCGCCGGGGCGTTCCTTGCCCACCAAGTTCACTCTATTCCAGGGGGGCGTAGACATGGCAAACTTGGCGGACATGCCGCTGGGCGGCAGCGCAACACGGACACACCCCGACGGACACGGACGAGCGCCCTGGGGCACGGGGACCGCCCGTCCGTGTTGGTCCGTGAGTGTCCGTGTAGCTTCTACGCCATCGAGGGGTGAGGCGCAGAGACAGGGGCCGCGGCTCAGGCCTTGGGCCGGCGGCGTCGGCGCAGGAGGGTGAGGCCGCCGAGGGCGAGGAGGGTGAGGGTGGCCGGCTCGGGGACGTAGAGTTGGAAGGCCATGCCGGCTCCCTGGGCGCCGTTGAGGATGAAGTAGGCGTCGCCGGCCTCGATGGAGCCGCCGAGTGCGCCTGTGACGCCTGTGAGGCCGGTGGTGTAGGACCAGAGCTGGTCGTCGGCGATGAGGGCGACGCCCTGGGAGCC
>VGYV01000459.1 GCA_016872855.1 Planctomycetota bacterium | reverse complement strand
GCGCACGGCCCAGCCATCGGGCATCTGGGACAGCACGCCGGGCACGTGGGCGACCCGCCCCGGCCGGTGGCGCGTGGCCTCCAGGAGGCGTGCCCGCCGGCGCGGCGGATTGGGGTCGGCGTAGCCTATCATCGCCTTGAGTGCGGGCACCACCAGGAGCTCGGCGGCGACGAGGACCGACACGGGATTGCCGGGCAGGCCGAAGACAAGACAGCCCTCGCGGCGCCCGAACAGCGTCGGGCGGCCCGGCTGCATCGCCACACTGTCGAAGAGCACCTCGACGCCCAGCTTCCCGAGCACCGCGGGCACCAGGTCGAAGTCGCCTGCCGACACTCCGCCCGAGACCACCAACACGTCGCTCTCCAGCCCCTCCCTGAGCGCGCGGCGGAGCGCCGCCGGCGTGTCGCGTGCGATGCCCAGGAGCCGCCCCTCGATGCCGAGCTGCCGCAGGCGAGCCGCCAGGTAGGGCGCATTCGCGTCACGTATCTGGCCGGCCCTGGGCACGCGGCCCACTGGCACCACCTCGTTGCCGGTCGAGAGGACGGCGACGGTGGGTCGGCGGAAGGCTGGCACCTCGGCGCAGCCGCAGGCGGCAAGGGTCGGCACGTCGAGCGCGCGAATCACCCCGCCCGCGCGGAGCACCACGTCCCCGCGGGCCACATCCTCCGCGCGGAAGCAGATGTTCGCGTCCTTGGCCACCGCCTTGCGGATGATCACGTCGCCCGGGCCGGCGCCCGGCTCCGTATCCTCCACCCGCACCACGGCGTCGGCCCCCTCGGGCACGGGCGCGCCGGTCATGATGCGGGCGCACTGGCCCGGCTCGATGGCCTTGGTGGGGACGGCGCCGGCGGGGATTTCCTCGACGATGCTCAGCGTGGCCGGCGGCGTCGCCAGGTCCGCCGCGATCACCGCGAAGCCGTCCATCGCCGACTTGCGGAACGGCGGCATATCCACGTCGCTCGTCGCGTCCTCGGCAAGCACTAGCCCCACCGCGTCCTCAAGCGGATGCCGCACGGCCTCCATTCGGGTGGCCGCGGCGAGGACGGCCTTGAGCGCGTCGTCAAATGGAATCATCTGAAGCCCTTCCCGTGGCAGATTCTCGGGTTGATGCTGATGCGTTGCCCCCAATCGCTCATTGGGTGATCCCTCTGCGAACGCGTGGGACGTGTCCCGTTCCCACCATATGGCCCTGCAAGAAGGGGGACGAGACGGGAATGTGTCGCTTTCTTGCTCCCGAAGGGAGCAAAGGGGGTAGCCGGCGGCTTCAGCCGCCGGACTCGGGCGCCGGAAGAAGGACAAGTCCCGAAGGGACGACAGCCGATGCCTTGCGGACGGTCCCCATTCAGCACTGCCGTCCCGTCGGGACTGGCCCGGGGGTCACGCCCGCTCCGGCGGCTGAAGCCGCCGGCCAAGTCCTTCTGTCCCTTCGGGACTGAGGGATGCGTCGGATGAGGCGCTACTGGATCTCTCCTTCGCCTGTCTGTGGGGACGTGTGCTCAGGGATGCAGGTCGGCCGCGACGAAGTCGAGTCCGAGGCGCTGGAGGGTCGCCGCCGTCGGCACGCCATCCTGGGTCCAGCCCATCTCGTCGAGGTACTCCTTCTGCTGGAGAGGGAGGTCCACGATGACGCCCTTCGTCGGGCCGGTCTGGAGCGGCGGCCGGCCGATGATGCGGCCTGGGACCTTGATCTTGGTGTTCTTGAGGCCCTCGCGGAGGTTGAAGGCGATGCGGAGGTTGGCGATGCGGTCGCCGATGGCCAGCACGTGGTCGAGGCTCCAGCCCGTGCCCATCGCGGCGTTGAGGAAGTCCACCTGGGCTTGGGCGGGCAAGCAGCAGGCGCCGAACATGCAGACCCCCTCGGCGTTGATGACGTGCATCAGGGCGCTCTGCGCCCGGTGGGCCTTCGCCTTGCCCGTGTAGTCGTATTTCTTCTCGGGCGTCCAGCCGCCGTAGAGGTGCTCCAGGCCGGCGATGGCGAAGCCTGCCTCGACGGGCCATGCGCTGAACTGGGTGTGGCGCCCGGGAGTGGCGTCGAGCCTGTAGCTCGTGGCGAGGCCGGGGCTCAGGCGCGGGTCGTGCATGGGCACCTCCTCCCCCTGAATCTGCATCGCGCAGTCCATTGCGCCCTTGCCGAGCTTCTGGGCCGCAGCCTTCGCACCGTTGGCCAGGACGGCGCCGAGGCCCTGGCGGCGGACAATCTGCTCGACGAGGGCGACCATCGCGGCGGCATTGCCCCACGTCAGCTCCAGGCCGCCGGTGTCCGCCTTCGTCAGGATGCCCTTCTCGTAGCACTCGAAGGCGAAGGCCAGCGTGCAGCCGGTCGAGATAGTGTCCATCCCGTTGCGGTTGCACAGGTCGTTCACCTTGCAGATCGCGGCCAAGTCGTCCATGAGCATCATGGCGCCGAAGGAGCCGAGGGTCTCGTACTCGGGCTTCCCGCCCTCGACGGCGTAGGGGCCGCTGGTCTTGACGAAGCCGCCGCAGGCGATGGGGCAGTGCCAGCAGCCGTAGGGCTTCGTCACCACGTCGAGCACCGCCTCGTCGCTGATCTTGCCCGCGGCCTTGAAGTCCTCGGCGCTCCCTGCCCAGTTCTTCACCGGGCAGTCCCCGCTGGCAACCGAGCCGGCCGTGATGCCGGAGGTGCCGAACTTGTGGAAGACCTGGTAGAGCCCCGTCTCCCGCATCTTCTTCACGTAGGCCGTGCGGTTGGCCTTCATCTTCGCCTCGTTGGCCAGTGGGATGGCCAGCGAGGGCACGGCGACGACGGCCTTGAGCCGCTTCGAGCCCATCACGGCCCCCAGGCCGCTGCGCCCCGCCGCCCTGTCGCGGTCGTTCATGATGCAGGCCAGGAGCGTCACCGCCTCGCCCGCGGGGCCAATCGAGGCGATGGCCGCCTCATTGCCGTAGGCCGCCTTCAGCTTCTCCTCGGTCGCCGCCACGTCGCCGCCCCACAGGTCGGCCGCGTCCTTGACCTCCACCGCCCCCTTGTGAATCACCACGTAGGCCGGCTTCTTCGCCTTGCCCGTGAAGAAGATGCCGTCGAGGCCGGCGAACTTCAGCTTCGGCCCGAAGTCACCCCCACAATTCGCGTCGCCGAACCCCCCCGTCTTCGGGGACTTGCCGACGGCGGCGAAGCGGTTCCCGCAGACCGCCGGAGTCCCGCTCAGCGGCCCGGCCAGCAGCCCCAACGTATTCTGCGGCCCCAGCGGGTCCACCTTCGCCTTCATCCGCGTGTAGAGATAGTAAGCCCCCAGCCCATAGCCCCCGAGATACTTCCTGTACACCTCATCGGCGGGCGACTCGATCGCCACCTTCCCTTTGGCCAGGTCCACGAACGCGATCTTGCCCATCGTCCCAGGCACGGCCATGACTTGCCTCCTTCCGCACTGAGGGGGTCCTACGCGACAGCGATGTCAGCGAGTCTAGGGGTTTCCGCGCCCCATGTCAAGCGCCTGATCCCCCTCGGGTGCAGGAACGGATTTGTGCGGCTGGGCACGACCAGACGGGCCGGGGTGGCTCTCCCACTTGATCATTGAGGATTACGTGTTGCCCGAACGGTGAACTCGTTGGGAGTCCCGCCTTCAGGCGGTCTTCTCCTGCCCCAATCCGCCTAAAGGCGGGACTCCGAACGGGTCTGTCCCCCTGAAGGGGGTTTGGGCAACACGCCGTTGAGAATTGCGGATTGGCCTTCGCGCGCGAGGGCGATGGTGTGCAGGTATGCACACCCTACCGCTTGGGGCGGGCCTTGCCCTTCTTGGTGGGGGGCTCGGGAGCAGCGGCGTCGCCGAAGTCGAGGCGGAGGGGGACGTAGGTGGCGGCGCGGTCGAAGCGGACCTCGCCTTCGGCGGGCGCCTGGCCACCTTCCTCGAGGAGGATGAGTTCGTTGGTGTCGCGGAGCCAGGGGGCGGGGAGGTAGTAGCCCTGGCCGGCCTCGGCGCCGCTCTGGCTGTAGAGGCCAAGGTAGTGGCCGTTGAGCCAGAGCGCTCCGCAGCTGGGGCCTTTGAGGATGAGGCGGGGGACGTGGTGGGCGGGGCCTGGCCCGAGCGAGGCCGAGGGCTGCTTGCGGAGTGAGAAGGTGGTGCGGAACCACCGAATGGGGGCCCTGTCCGTTTCGGATTTCGGATTTCGGGTTTCGGATTTGGGCTCGAGCGCTTTCCAGGCGAGCGCCCTGCCCTGGGGGCTGAGGCCCTCGCGCTGGCGCCAGCGGCCGGTGGCCTTGCCGTCGAGGGCGACGTTGCCCAGGATGCCCCAGCCGGAGGCGGCGTGGAGGGGGAGGCCGTAGGAGGAGGTGTTGCGGTAGCAGCCCCAGTTTTTGACGATGATGGCGAGGACGTTTTCGCCGGCCTTGAGGGCGAGGTCGAAGTGGGCTGGCTGGGCGAAGCCGCGCGGGCCATCTATGAGCCGCTTGGTCGGGCTTTGGCCGACGTATTGGCCGTTGAGGTAGACGGTGGCGGAGTCGGCCAGGTTGTCGAGGACGAGCTTTCGGGTGGCGGCCTTGGGGGCGTCGAGGCGGCAGCGATGCCAGCCGTGGGCGGCGTCGGCCATCGGCTCGGGGCGAAGGGTCTCGCGCCAGGATGAGTCGTCGAACCCAGGCTCCGCCTCGGCCAGGGTGTCGGCAGCCTCCCACTTGCGCAGGAAGAGGGCGATGGGCTCCATGAGGTCGAGGGCGAGGGAACAGTCAATGCGGCCTGCCGCGGGATCGTGCTTCACATCGCTGATGCCATTGGCCGGCGCGACGCCCGCCGCGTTGCCTGTGGGGTAGAAGGTAAGGGCGTAGTGGAGGCGGCGGGTGGGGAGGCGCAGGACGACGGTCGGCTTGTCGCCAGCCGTCCACTCGCCGACGCTTGATGCGCCGACCAGAATGCCCGCGCCCTCGAGCACCCAGCTGTGGGCCACCTGGCTCTCTTCCAGGGCAATGACGTGGACGGGCAGGTCTGCCTGGAACACGAAGTCCTTGCGTTCGCCCTTGGCGGCGCAGCGCCAGCGGAGGACGAGTTGCTTCGCCTTGTCGTCCCAGGCCAGGGCATCAGCGCCGGCCTTTACGTCGGGGCGCTCGTTGGTGTGGAAGGCCATGACGGCTTCGGCGTTTGACGGGGCGTAGACGACGAGGGTGCAGCGCCCAGGCGTCGGCGGGACGGCGAAGACCTGCGCGGTGGAGAAGGCGAGGGTGGTCTTGGGCGTGAGGGGGAAGTTGAGCACGACGTGTCGGAACTGATTGGCGTCCGTGGGCAGGGCGGCGGCGAGGCCGGTGGCGGGGTCTTTGAGCGGGAGGTCGCCCGTGCCGTAGCGGCGCTTGAAGAAGAGGAGGGCGGCCTGGCCGTCGCTGCGGCCGAGGGCAATGAGGGCGGCGCGCTTCCCCTGGTCGAGCACGGGGTGGCCGGCGAGTGCAGTGGCCTGGGCGAGGAGGGGCTCGAAGGCGCGGGCGAACCAGTTGGCCCGCTTCACCTGGTCGTAGACGGAGCTTTCGCCTCCGCCCTCGAGCAGCCCGGAGGTCGAGGCCTCGAAGCGCGTGGGGAAGTTGGAGCCGGGCAGGAGGACGAGGTTGGTGCCGGCGGCCCACATCGCGTGGTTGAAGCCGTCCACGCCCTTGGCGAGCCCCTCGATGAGAATGTCGCCGAAGGCGTCGAAGGGCTTGCGCCGCTCGCCCCAGAGGAGCGGGCCTTCGGGCATCAGCTCGGTCGTCGCGTAGACCTGCGTGTCGGGCACAGCGGTCCGCTGGAAGCCCCTGGAGGGATTGAGGTCGGAGAGGACGATGGGGACGCGGAGCCCCGAGTTGTTCACCTCGTCGTAGAGGCGGGACAGGTAGCGGTCGTCGGGGCCGCGATAGGTGTCCTCGATCTGGACGAGAGCGACCGGCCCGCGTGGCACCTGGCGGGCGACGAGGAGTGGGAGGAGCTTGGCCCAGTACTGGCGGACGGCGTCGAGGAAGGGCTCATTGGAGGAGCGGATGAGGAGCTTCGGGTCGTCGCCGAGCCAGGGTGGGAGGCCGCCGCGGGAGAGAGCGGCGTTGACGTAGGGGCCGATGCGGACGAAGGCCAGGAGCTTCTGCTCGTGGCACAGGTCGAGGAAGCGGGGGAGGTCGGCCGGCCCGTCAATCCGCCACTCGTCCTTCGTCGGCTGATGGAGGCTCCAGGGGATGGGGGTCTCGACCATGTTGAAGCCGGCGAGACGGGTGAGGAGGAGGCGGTCGCGCCACTCCTCGGGCAGGAAGCGGAAGTAGTGGACGCCGCCGCAGAGGAGGAGGCGTCGCTGGTTGCCGATGAAGAAGCTCTTGGAGTCGAAGCTGGCGTCCCCGCCACCCGGCCCCTCGCGGAGGTTGGAGGCGGGCAGGGCGCTGAGGGAGGCGAAGATGAGGAATAGGGGGACGTTGCGAAGTCTCGCGAGCACTGTGGATGCCTCCTCGGTCTGCGTTGCGGCCCATCTTGACTTCGTCGTGGACGCGGAGCGCTCCCGGAGCAAGAAGTGGCTAAAGCCAGGACTCCAAACGCGTTCTCCCCTTGTTTGGAGTCCTGCCTTCAGGCAGTCTTGGCTCACCGCAGTAGGAACTCCTTGCTCAGGGACTGGCAGTGAGGATACCGCGCTGCGGGCGGAAGATCAAGCGGCTCAGCGGAGGGCGAAGAGGAAGAAGGAGTGCGGGCGGCCCGACTGGGGGTCGCCGCCGAAGGCGCCGGCCGGCAGGAGGTAGCCCTTGCCGTCCATCGCCGCGAGGAGGTTGGCGTAGACCTTGACGGGGAGGCCCTCGTGCTCGCGGTCGCCGAAGTGGTACTTGTAGGTGTTGGCCAGGCGGGAGAGTTCCTGCCAGTTGACGTAGAGATGGGTGACGCCGAGCGCGCGAAGGCCGTCGCGCACGCGGCGGGCAGGGTCGCCGGGCGGCCCGGCGTCGAGGAGGCGCTCGATAGGGCCGC
>VGYV01000458.1 GCA_016872855.1 Planctomycetota bacterium | reverse complement strand
CGGGGAGGCCCTCGTGCTCGCGGTCGCCGAAGTGGTACTTGTAGGTGTTGGCCAGGCGGGAGAGTTCCTGCCAGTTGACGTAGAGATGGGTGACGCCGAGCGCGCGAAGGCCGTCGCGCACGCGGCAGGCAGGGTCGCCGGGCGGCCCGGCGTCGAGGAGGCGCTCGATAGGGCCGCGGTCGAAGACGCTGACGGCGATGCAGCGGCGGCGGCAGTAGAAGGTGCGGCTCTCGCCCACGAAGAGCACGGTGGCGCTCTCGGGCAGCTTGTTGATCGCCTCGATGGCCGTGTGGGAATAGGTGGTGCCCTCGGTGATCTTCCGCAGGAACGTGGCCCGCGGCCCGCCGAGGGCGACCCAGAGGACGAGGCCGTGGATGAGCAGGGTGGTGATGAGTGTGTAGGCGAGGCCGCCGGCGAGGATGCTGCGGACGAGGCGGCGCCCGCGGCCCTCGGCGAACGCTGCGACGCCCAGGCCGCCCAGGAGGGCAATCGCCGGCGACACGGGGTCGAGGAAGCGGTCGAGGCGGTGCGTCATCACATACCACGCCATCAGGCACAGCACGCCCAGGACGCCGAGGAACACGGCGTCGCGCCGCGCGACGAGGAACGCAGGGGCCGTGATGATCGCGAGGAGCGAGGCCGAGAGCACGATGTTGCTGGCGTCCTGGAGCCGCGGCCAGTTGTCGAGCCATCCCGGCCCGAAGCGCCCCACGGCTGCGGCGAGGAGGAACAGCGTGGCGCCCGCGAAGACGGCCCAGGCCGACCGGCGGTCAGCCAACGCGATGGGCACGAGGGCGAAGAGGAGCAGGATGGGCGAGGCGGGGATCGGCTGGTCGCGCCAGACGGCATAGCTCCAGAACCGGCGGGCGGGCGTGGCGAGAGCGGCCATCGGGTTGATGCTGAAGGAGTGGAAGACCGATGCGGTGTGGGCCTTCTGGAACTTGGCTTCCTGCTCGGGCGACCAGTTGCGCCCGCCGAAGGTGTGGTAAAGGAGGGGATAGGTGGGGTTGCCGGTGTTCACGGTGTTGCGGATGAGCCAGGGGCTGGCCACGGTCACAGCGACCGCGCCGACGAGCGCCGCCGAGCGCACCGCGCTCCAGAGAAGACGCAGCCGGGCGACCCCACACGCCAGGATGAAGACCCCAACGGGCGCCAGAACGAAGACGACGGCGGGGTACTTCGTGCCGATGGCAAGCCCGCACATCACGCCGCTGAGGGCGGCGTAGCGCCAGCGGTCGCCGGTGCTCTCCGCGCGCCGCCACAGGAAGAAGGCGAAGAGGGCGAGGAAGCCGTAGGCGGCCAGGGGCAACTCGGTGACGTAGGAGTTCAGCGTGGCCAGCTCGGCGAGCAGGGGGGTGGTGAGGAGGAGCGCGGCGCCGGCCTTGCCGGCCTCGGAGCTGCCCAGGCGGCGCCCGCACGCCGCCACGCCGGCCGCGGCCAGGAGCACGAAGCCGATGAGGGCCTGGAGGCCCACGACGGCGCCCGTCTCCGGCCCCCCGAAGCAGTTCATCGCGGCCAGGAACAGCATCTCGGTGTTCAGGGGGAAGTTGGCGTAGACCATGTCGCGGAGGAACGTGATGCGCCCCTCGCGGTGCCAGGCGGCGGGGGCGGCGAGGTGGTACTCGAGCGAATCGTAGTCGGCGACGACCGGCAGGTTGGCCCGTGTGAGGGCAATGAAGACGATGAGGGCGCCTAGCACGGCGAGCAGGATGCCGTACCAGTTCGTCCCCTGCCACCACGTGCGTAGGGCGTGCATACCTGCACGCGGGACCGCCGCCCATAGCTCGCGCGCGCCCAGCCAGGCCATGCCGAGCACCAGCGCCCAGCACAGCGCGGCGAAGAGCCACGGCGGCTGCGCCGTCAAGGGCACAGTGCCGAGGAGAAACGTGCCGAGTGAGAGGATGCCCATGCCGAGTGCTCCGCCGAAGATGGCGCGCTCGGCGAGCGTGAGGCCGGCGAAGCCCGTGCGGCGCAGGATGGCCATGCCCGCCCCCGTGGCCACGGCCCACAGGCCGCCGCTCAGGAGGACCATGTAGAGGCGAGGAATGCCATCGGCGAGGAGCATCGGGAGCGCGTAGAGCGCCCCCTGCACGCGCAGGCCGCTGCCGAGGAGGTCCACCAGCAAGCAGGCGGGGTAGGCCAGGATGGCGGCGGACCAGATGAGGAAGGGGATGAGAGGCGGGCGGGCGGCGGAGGGGGGCGGCTGGTCGTGGGCGGGCTCGCTCATCCGCCGGGCTCTCGATGTCTCGCGCCGCGGGTGCCTACATCTCGGCGGAGGCGCGGATGCCGCCGGTCAGCGCTCCCTCGGTCACGAACACGCCTTCGAGCATGCCCCGGAGGGCCTGCGGACTGGTCGCGGTCTCCAGCGCCACCTTCTCGTCCACGTACCCCTGCTTGATCAGCTCGTAGAGCGAGCGGTTGAAGTCAATCATCCCCTCCGCGCGAGAGTTCTTGATGACGTCGAGGAGCCGCACGTCCTCGGCCTGCTCGATGAGCTTGGCGATTGCTGGGTTGACAATCATGATCTCGAGGGCGGGGATGCGCGAGACGCCAGGCTTGACGGATGGGAGCAGCTTCTGACAGACGATGGCCTTGAGGTTGAACTGGAGGCTCAGGCGGACCTGTTTGTGCCGTTCCGTGTCGAAGAACTCGAGCAGCCGCGAAAAGGTCTGCGGCACGGTGGACGTGTGGAGCGTGCCGAAGACAAGGTGGCCGGTCTCGGCCGCCGTGATGCCGGCCTGCACCGTCTCCATGTCCCGCATCTCGCCCAGCAGAATCACGTCGGGGTCCTGGCGGACCACGTAGCGGAGGGCGTTCTTGAAGGAGGGGACGTCAATGCCGATCTCACGCTGGTTGATGATGCAGCGGCGGTCCATGTAGACGTATTCGATGGGGTCTTCGATGGTGACGACGTGGAGGCGGCGGGTGGTGTTGATGTACTCGACCATGGCGGCCAGGGTGGTGGACTTTCCGCTGCCTGTGACGCCGGCGACGATGACGAAGCCCTGGTCGAGGGCGGCGATCTGCTCCATCGTGGCAGGGGGCAGGTGCAGCTCGTCGAACGTCGGGATGCGGAAGTTCACCAGCCGGCCCGACAGGCTCAGGCACCCTCGCTGGTGGAACGTGTTGATGCGCAGCCGCGTGCGCTCGTCCACGCTGTAGGCCAGGTCCACGTCGCCCACCTGTTCGAGGGTGCGGATTTGCTCCTCGGTGAGGATTTCGTAGACGAGGCGGCGCACTTGCGTGTCGCTGAGGGGCGGGAGGTCGAGGCTCCGCAGGTCGCCCCTGATGCGGAAGATGGGCGGGGCGCCGGCCTTCAGATGAATGTCCGATGCCCCGTACTTGGCCATCAGCCGGAAGAGCTTATGGATTTCCTTCGCGTCGGTTGCTGCGCTGGCTTCGGGCATCGCCTATTCCCCGTGGACACTCCGTCGTGCCACCGCGCATTATACCGCGCGAACCCCGCAGCGTCAACGCCAGGTCGGGCCGGCGAACGACTTGGCCACCCCTTCACCGAACACGCACCTGGGCAAGCCGGCCGCGCGGCGCGGCCGGCTACTCGGACTGGAACTGGGGGTGGAGGTGGGTCTTGTAGTGTTGGGGCAGGTGCTGGCGAATCTGCTCCACCATCTCTTCGTCGGAGATGACGGTGGTGCGGCCGTCGGTGTACTGGTCGGTGACCCAACGGCAGATTTTGTGGAGCTTGATCTTGGAGAGCCGCTCGTCGCCCTCGAGGCCGAGGAATTGGTTGACCCAGAGGGCCACGCCGTCGGCGCCCGACTTGTCGGTGATGGCGACGTTGGGGCCGCGGCCCAGGAGCTTCTCCGTGTCGAAGATGTTGTAGATGCGCTCGTCGCGCCACAGGCCGTCGGCGTGGATGCCGGCGCGCGTGGTGTTGAAGTGGCGGCCGACGAAGGGATAGTTGTCGGGCAGGCGGTAGCCGATCTCCCGTTCGTAGTAGCGGGCCGCCTCGGTGATCGCGTGGGCGTCCATGCCGTCCAGCGTCCCGCGGATGGCAGCATACTCGAACACCGCGCCCTCCAGCGGCGGGTTCCCCGTCCGCTCCCCGATCCCGAACAGCGTGGCGTTCACCGCGTCCACGCCGTAGAGCCAGGCGGTCGCGCCATTGATGTGGACCTTATGGAAGTCGTTGTGCCCGTGCCACTCCAGGCGGTCCGAGGGCACGCCGGCGTCGTGGGTCATGCGGTAGACCAGCTTGGGGATGCTCCGCGGGAGCGCCACACCCGGGTAGCCGATGCCGTATCCGAGGGTGTCGCAGAGCCGGACCTTCACCTTCATGTGCTCGGGCGCGTCTTCCGTCGCCTTTACTAGCGCAATCACCAGCGGCACCACGAAGCCGGCGATGTCGGCCCGCGTGATGTCCTCAAGGTGGCACCGGGGGCGGATGCCGGCGTCGAGCGTCGCCTTCACAACGCCTACATAGTGGTCGAGTATCTGCCGCCGGGTCTTGCGCAGCTTGTAGAAGACATGGTAGTCGGAGCACGAGCAGAGGATGCCGGTCTCCTTGAGGCCCAGCTTCTCCACGTTAGCCAGGTCGCCCACGTCGGCGCGAATCCAGCCCGTGACCTCGGGATAGCGGGCGCCGACGGCCATGCACGCCTCGCAGGCCTCGCGGTCCTTGGCCGTGTAGAGGAAGAACTCGGTCTGCCGGATGACGCCCTTCCGGCCGCTGATGCGGGCCAGGTACTCGTAGAGGTGGCGGGTCTGGCTCACCGTGTACGGCGGGCGCGACTGCTGGCCGTCCCGGAACGTCGTGTCGGTCATCCGGATGTCGCGCTTCAGCAGGGTCCGCGGGTCGAACTCCACGACCTTGCCGTCAATCTCCTCGAACACCTTTCCCTCGAAGACAATGCGGGGCGGCATCTCGTAGGGGAAGATGTCCTCGAAGAGCGCGGGCTCGGTCACCTCGACAAGTTCACGCCGGCGGGCCATGGCGCATCCTTCCCTTCTAGTGAGAAAACAACACCCCCCGCAGGCCCGGCACCCGAGGGGGAACCTCCAACGACAGCATCACACACGGAGCCACGACAAGTCGCCTGGCTGCCCCGCCAGGACTCGAACCTGGAAAGCGAGACCCAAATTCTCGTGTGTTACCATTACACCACGGGGCATCCCTTGGCCTGTCATTCTAGCAGCGAAAGGCGCAAAAGTAAAGCGCGACTCGCGGCGGCACGTGCTTTTCTTGCCGAGCGCCTTCATGTACAGTGGGCAAGCAAGCGACGCCAACCGAGAGGCCGATTTACCATGCCCCGCTGCGCGTTCATCACTTTTGGCTGCAAGGTCAACCAGTGGGACACCCAGGCCGTGCGCGAAGCCCTCGCACGCCTGGGCTGCGACCAGGTGCCCCCGACCGCGGAGGCCGACCTCTACGTCGTCAACACCTGCTGCGTCACCCGCGAGAGCCACCGCAAGGGCCTCCAGGCCATCCGCCGCCTGGCTCGCCAGCATCCCCACGCGCGCATCGTGGTGACAGGTTGCAGCGCCGAGACCGACGCCGCCGCGCTCCGAGCCATGCCAGGCGTCGCCTGCGTCCTGGGCAACGACGCCAAGCCCCTGATCGCCAACCACGTGGCACGGCTGGCTGGACCAGCCGTGCGGCTGGTGCCCGCCGTGTCCCCTCCCAGTGCTCCACTGCTGGACAAGCCAGCAGTGCCACACGCCGCGCTCGAATCCCCCCGCCAAGGATCTGGCACGGCTGCCTCGCCCAGCCGTGTCCCCTCCCTCTGCACCACTGCTGGGCAAGCCAGCAGTGCCACGCCTTTGCGGGACAGCACAGGCATCGCGCCTGTGTGGCCGGAGATCACCCGCTTCGAAGGCCACACCCGCGCCTTCGTGAAGATCGAGGACGGCTGCAACGACTTCTGCGCCTACTGCATCGTCCCCCACGTCCGCGGCCGGGTCCGCAGCCGCCCGCCCGGCGAAGTCGTGGCCGAGGTCGCCCGCCTCGTCGGCAACGGCTACCTCGAAATCGTCCTCACCGGCATTCACCTGGGGTGCTATGGGCTCGATGCTCAATCGTCCTCCTCCCTCGTCCCTCGTCCTCGATTCTCCGGATGCGATCTTGTCTCGCTCGTCGAGCGGCTCCTGGCCACCCCCGGCCTCCGACGCCTGCGCCTCAGCTCGCTCGAACTGCGCGAGGTGAGCGACGAGCTGATCGCCCTGGCCGCCGCCTCGCCGCTCCTCTGTCCCCACTTCCACATCCCCCTCCAGAGCGGCGACGACGAGGTGCTCCGGACCATGAACCGCCGCTACACCGCCGCCGACTTCCTCCGCCGCCTCGATGCCCTCCGCGCCCGCATCCCCGACCCCGCCGTCACCACCGACCTCATCGTCGGCTTCCCCGGCGAGACCGACGCCCAGTTCCGACGCACGCTCGACGTCGCTCGCCAGGCCGCCTTCAGCCGCATCCACGTCTTCCCCTACAGCGACCGCCCCGGCACCTCCGCCTCGCGGATGTCGGGCAACCTCTCCTGGGCCACCATCAAGACCCGACGCGACGAGATGAAGGCCGTCGCGGCCGACCTCTCGGCCGCCTACCACCGCCGCTTCGTCGGCCGCACGGTCGAGCCACTCGTCGAATCCCGCCGCGACCCCCGCACCGGGCTCCTCGTTGGCTACACCGAGCGCTACGTTCGCACCCTCCTCGACGGCCCCGACGCCCTCTGCGGCACCATCGCCCCCGTCCGCGTCGTCGCGGCCACCCCCGCCGCCCTCCGAGGTGAGACGCCCCTGCCGGCCCCGGCCGCCCCCTGAACTCGAGCCAGTGTCGCGCAGTGTCCGCCAGAGTCGCTCACTCGCCGTTTGCCCATTCTCGCCATTCCGGCTCAGAGTCGCTCAGTGTTTGCCAGTGTTTGCCACCTGCGCGCACGCCTCCACCCTGGGGGGGAGGGGGCGCCCGGCTC
>VGYV01000457.1 GCA_016872855.1 Planctomycetota bacterium | reverse complement strand
AGCAGGGCCTTTCTGGCGGCGAAATGAAAGCTGTTCAGCGCACGGTTCCGTCATAGGGTGGAGAGGAAGCAGGGGAGCCCGGCATGGCACAGCCAGCGGTTGAGGGCGGGAGGCGCCCCCCCCCCCGCCCCCCCTCAACAGGCGCGCGTGGCGCAAGGTTGAGCCACATTGAGCCACATTGATCGGCGCCGAGCCGGAAGGCCGAGAATCGCCAAACGGCGTCTGAGCAACATTGAGCCACATTGAGCAACATTGGGGGGGAGGCTCGCGGGGCTTGACTTTGGGGCCGGTGGCCATAGAATGGGCAGGCCAGGAAGGAGAACCAGTGGGCAAGGCGGTGTTCGGGATCATCGGGGTCGGGGGGATCGCGCAGTCGCAGCATCTGCCCAACCTGTCGCGGGCGCCACACGCGTTCCTGAAGACGGCGTGTGACCTGCGAGGGGATGTGCTGCGGGCGATGCAGGAGAATGGTGGACAAGGGCTGGCGGCGCTCGACCACTTCGCGCAGTGTGTGCTCACGGGCGGAACGCCGCAGAACGCGACCGCCCGCGACGGCCTGGAGGCTAGCCGCCTGGCCCAGGCCGCCATTCGCAGCAGGGAGACGGGGGAAGTCATCAGGTTTCCCTGCTCCTCTCCCTCTCCCCCTGGGAGAGGGGTGGGGTGAGGGACGCCGAAGCCGGCGCGGCGCCCTTCCCCGGCGTCCCTCACCCTACCCTCTCCCGAAGGGAGAGGGGAAGAGGAAGAACCCTCACCCTACCCTCTCCCGAAGGGAGAGGGGAAGAGGGGGAGAGGAGGCGCCGTGGCCATCACTTGGCGGCTTTGGCCTTGCCCTTGGCTTTGGGGACTGGCTTGGCGCGCTCGAAGAAGTCGAGCGTGACCTCGGCTGGCCTGGGGTTGGACACCTCGAGGGGTTGGGCGTCGCCGAAGAGCTTCTGCTGCTCGGCCATGAGGGCGAGTAGTTCCTTCACCCTCGCCGCCTGCGCGGGGTCGGCGGAGAGGTCTTTGGTCTCGAAGGGGTCGGCCGCCAGGTCGAAGAGCTGGGTCTTGTTGACCTGGGGGTAGCGGAGCAGCTTCCACTGCCCCTTGCGCACGGCGCGCTGGATATTGAGGTAGGCGAGGAAGACCGCGTCGCGCACGCCGTCGGTCGAGTGGCCCGCGTCTCCGACGCGGGAATCCGCCCCGGAGGGGCGGGCCACGGCTCTCCCCCAGATGACGGGCGCGAGGCTCTTGCCCTCGATGCCCTCGGGCGCCTTTGCACCGACCAGCTCGCACACGGTCGGGAAGACATCGAAGAGATAGGCGAAGGCGTCCACCGTCTTGCCCTGGGGGATGCCCGGGCCGGTGAAGAAGAGGGGCACGCCCATCGAGTGCTCGTAGAGGTTCTGCTTGCCCATGAGGCCGTGGGAGCCGATGGCGATGCCCTGGTCGGTGGAGAAGATGAAGATCGTGTTGTCGAACTCGCCGGCGTCCTTGAGTGCGGCGACGAGGCGGCCGACCTGCTCGTCCATGCCCGTGATGACGGCGTAGTAGTCGTGCAGGTGCTTGCGGATTTCGGCCTCGGTGCGGGGCCAGGGGGCGAGCCTTTCGTCGCGGATGACCAAGTCGCCGTTGTCGAAGGGGTGGAAGGGGAGGAAGTTCGGCGGCAGAGGAATCTTGGCGGGGTCGTACATGTCCATGTACCGCCTGTCCGCCACGCGCGGGTCGTGGGGGTTGGCGGGGGCGAGGTACATGAAGAAGGGCTTGGACTTGTCGCGGGTCTTGAGGAAGGCCGCAGCGTCGTCCACGAGGGTCTTGCAGGGGAAGCCGCTCGTGCGGTCGGCGCCGTCGTTCAGGTAGTGTGAGTGGGTGAAGAGCTTGTGGACCTGGGTGTCGGTGTTGCCCTTCTTGCCGTGGTGATAGGTCTCGTAGCCGGCCTCGTTCATTGCGGTGGGGAAGTTGGGGAAGCCTGGCGGCAGGTTGCGGACGGAGAACCAGGAGCGGCCTCGGAGCATCATCATGCGGCTGGGCAGGCACACGGCGCCGCTGAAGCCGCCCATGCAATAGGCGTTGCGGAAGACGACGCCCGACCTCGCCAGCGCGTCCAGGTTGGGCGTCTTGACGTGGGGATTGCCCAGCGCCCCGATGGTGTCCTCGCGCTGGTCATCGGTGAAGAGGAAGAGGACATTGGGCTTGCGGCCGGCCGTCTCGGCGGCGCGGATGCCGGGAGCTATGGCAAGCGAAGCGGCCCCCGCGCCACACGACTTGAGGAAGAGGCGACGATTCATGGCGGGCTCCCAAGGGGGAAAGCGGGGCCTGGCACGGTGATGTACGACATCCCGTTCCTGTTCAGCACCACCTCGAACCTGTCGAGGAAACCTGCAACACCCAGGATCAACGGCATAGTATCCGCATCCGCCAGCTTCGCGGGCAGGTCGAACCAGGCAGAGAACGTGGGACCGGTGTCGGCCAGCATGACGCTTACCCGACCGAATCGGCACGGGAGCTGGCCGCCCGAAAGGCCGCGGATGGCTTGCAGTTCGCTCGTGCCTGGTTCGAGGCGAACGAAGTCGTTGTCCTGCCAAAGCGCTCTCGGCACGATGCTGAACGGCGCCCCAGTGTCAACCACGGCCAACCGCGGGGTGACGATCGCAGGCAGGCCCTTGACATAGGCCCGGCAGACCAGGCGCTTGTACACGATGTCGGGCCTCTGTGCGTCCAGCCTTGTCCTGAGGCCCACCCTGATCCTGCACGCCACGGCTCAATGCCCCGGGACAGCCAGCAGAGAGATGTCAAAGGGGAACACGTATTCCAGAAGGAAGTCCCCACTCTTCAGGCCGTCCTGAAGAGCTCGTTCCTCGACCTCTTCTTGAGTTCTGCCGGTGCAGTAGATCCGCTGCTCCGCAACCAGCACCCACTGCCCCTCGTACTTCGCCAGTTCGTCCTCGTGCTCCAGCAGCCACTGGAGGTTCCGCACATGCTCGCGGCTGAGGCTTGCCACGAACTCGGCGGCCGATGGTCCCCGTGGGTGGACGGGCGCGGAGGCCCGGTGGCGTGGCTCCACGTCGGGAGCCGGCTCCACTGCGCGCGCGTGTTCCCTGTTAGCCATGTTCGGCTCTCCTGTCCACCCAGATGATACCCTTCAGCGGACGCGAAGTCAACCCAAATGGCGCCGCAAGCTGGACAGGGCGGGGGCTTCGGCGTATGCTGGGGGCACTGGGGGGACGCGGGGCAGGGACGCCCCGCCCACAACGGAGGTGCGACGATGGCGAAGAAGCGGTTCGGCGCGGCGTGCATGACGGTGAGTCTGGCCAGGCACTTGAACTGGCCTGCTCGGAAGGTGAGTGGCGAGTGGTGGCAGAAGCTGGCCGAGGCGGTGGGCAAGTATCCCGAGGGGGGGCAGGCGCCCTGGGGCGTGCCGTTCACAATGGCCAAGGGAAAGGGGCCAAGGGTCATCCTGGCGGCAAAGGGGCGGCCCGATGTGAAGGTGCCGCTGCGGGGCAAGGCAACGTTTCTGTGCCTGCTCCACGAGTGGCGGCAGTTGCCCGAGACGATTCGCAGCGAGGACCCTTGCGAGGGGCTGGTGGCCGCTGAGTACGAGATCGCCTACGCCGATGGCGCGCGGGCGGTGGTGCCCGTGCGCGGCCGCTTCGAGGTGAACATGGCCGAAAGCCCAGGCCCCGCCTGGCTCGCCGTGCCGTTCAACCAGTGGAAGACGGTGGACCCGACGAATGCGCCGCCCGACTGGCAGTGGGGGAGGGCGCAGACGGGCGTCGGCGGCTTCCACGGCGCGCCGCTCCTTTGGGCAATGCCGAACCCGCACCCCGGCAAGCCGCTCCGCTCGCTCACGATTCGTGGCCTTCAGGAATCGCCGTTGCTCGTGGCGGGGCTGACGCTTTACCGCGGCGGCTCGCACCCGCTTCGCCACCTGCCGCGCCGAACGTATCGCGTGCGGATGGGGGAGACGCCGCCCAAGATCGCGGAGGCCACCGTTGACCTCGGCGGCGTGGCACGCATCGAGCAGTCCACCGGGCCACGGGGCAAGAAGTGGCTCACGTCCCCCTACGTCGGCCTCTACAGCGCGCAAGAGCCCGTCGTCGGCGGCGAGCAGCTCATTGAGGCATTCGGCTCCGAGGACGCCACGCTCACGGTGAGGCCCGAGGGCAAGCGGAAGCTCAGTTTCTCGCTTGGCGAGGCGTTCCACCGCGGCCAGGCCGCCTGCGGCGCTGCGAGGCTCGAAGTGTTGGGCAGGACCCGCCAGTGGATGCGCGTCGTCATCCGCGACGCGGCGACTGGCAAGCCGACGCCCGCGCGCATCCACATCAGCGGCTCGCGCGGCGAATACATCGCACCCTACGGCCACCACGCGCAAATCAACGCCCGCTGGTTCGAGGACTACGGGGCCGACGTGGTGGCGGGCGGCCGCAACTTCGCCTACGTCCAAGGCGAGTTCACCTCCGACCTCCCCGTCGGCGACCTCTACGTCGAGCTGTACAAGGGCTTCGAGTACAAGCCCACGCGCACCCGCGTCACGGTCCGCCCCGGCCAGGAGGTGCTTGAGCTGGGCATCGAGCGGGGCGCCGACTGGCGGCGCGACGGCTGGGTCACGGCCGACACCCACGTGCACTTCATCAGCCCCCACACCGCCTGGCTCCAAGCCCAGGGCGAGGGGGTGAACGTCGTGAACCTGCTGGCCTCGCAGTGGGGCCGCCTGTTCACCAACGTCGGCGACATCACGGGCAGGGTCGGCGTGGCCGAGGACGACACGGTCGTCTACGTGGGCACCGAGAACCGGAATCACATGCTCGGCCACATGTCCATGCTCGGCACGAAGGGCCTGCCCGTCTACCCCATGTGTTGCGGCGGCCCGAGCGAGAGCTACGTGGGCGACCCCGACTTCATGGCCCTCGCCGAGTGGGCGCGCGAGAACAAGCGGAAGGGCGGCGTCGTCATCCGCCCCCACTACCCCTACTGCGGCCACACGGAGGACCCCGTGCCCATCCTGAAGGGGCTTGTGGACGCCCTCGAAATCCGCAACCTGCGCGGCACCGACTTCCCGACGCAGGAGTGGTATCGCTACCTCAACTGCGGCTACCGCGTGGCCGTGTGCGGCGGCACCGACAAGATGGGCGCCTACTGCCCCCTCGGCTGGATGCGCACCTACGCCCTCCTCGACCCGCAGCGGCCCCTCGACTACGATGCCTGGGCAGCCGCAGTCCGCGCAGGACGCACCTTCTCCACCACAGGCCCCCTCATTGACATGCAAGTGGACGGCCATCGCGTGGGCGACACCATCACGATGAACGCCTCGGGCGGCACGCTTGAGGTCCAGGCCATGGCGGAGGCGGTGTGGCCCCTCGGCGGCATCGAGATTGTGCAGGCCGGCCGCGTCGTCGCCTCCGAGAGGGGAGGGAAGGGCGTTCGGCAGCTTCGGGCCGCCGCCAAGGTACGCGTCGAGCGGAGCGGCTGGCTCGCCGCCCGTTGCTTCGGGCTGGAGGGCCACCCCGGCGCCTATCTCGCAGCCCACACCTCGCCGGTCTACGTGAAGGTCGGCGACACCCGGGCCTTCGATGGCCCCGCCGCCGAGCACATGCTCGCCCTCGTCGAGGGCGGCGTCGAGTACCTGAACACCCTGGCCACGGCCTTCGACGAGGCGAGCCGCAAGCGCCTCGTCGGGCTCTACAAGGAGGCCCAGGCCGAGCTTCGTGGCCGCCTCCTAGTTGAGGCGAAGCACCCGCACCACCCCGGCTCGGGCGCCTACCACACCCACGGCCACGGCGCCACGCCCGGGCACACGCATGGAGGCTAGGCCAGAGTCCCTCGGACTCCGCGTCTCCGGAGTCCGCGTCTCCGGAGTCCGCGTCTCCGACGCGGAAGGATCTCCGCCCCGGAGGGGCGGACTCCGGAGTCCGCGTCTCCGACGCGGAAGGAGATTTCCGCCCCGGAGGGGCGGACTCCGGAGTCCGCGTCTCCGACGCGGAAGGAGATTTCCGCCCCGGAGGGGCGGACTCCGGAGTCCGCGTCTCCGACGCGGAAGAGGGTTTCCGCCGCGGAGCGGCGGACTCCGGGGCGCGCGTCTCCGATGCGGACATGTCTTCTCCGCGGGCACTACCGACGAGGAGGCCCCTCTTGCCCTTCCAGTTCTTCAAGCCAAACGAGCCTGTTGCCATCACTCGGCGCCGCCTGCCGCACTGGGAGCAAGAGGAGGTGACGTACTTTGTGACACTGCGAGCCGCCGACTCGCTGCCGGCGCCAGTCCTCAAGAACTGGCTCGACGCGCGCAACACATGGCTGAGCCAGCACGGGATTGACCCGGCTCTGCCCGACTGGCGGGTTCGCCTCGGCCTTTGCGCGACGAGCCTGCGCAAGGAGTTTCGCAGCCAGTTCACCGAGAGGTTCCAGGAGCTACTCGATGCTGGGCATGGGGAGTGCGTGTTGCGGCGTGCCGAGGCCGCGCGGATTGTGGCCGATGCGCTCCTGCACGCCGATGGCGCGAAGTACCACATGGGCGACTTCGTCGTCATGCCCAACCACGTGCATCTGTTGGTCCAGTTGATCGAGGACACGAGGCTCGGAGAACAATGCGCCTCCTGGAAGCGATTCACTGCGACGCGGATCAACCGGCTCGTGGGCCGCCGTGGGCACTTCTGGCAGGGCGAGAGCCACGACCGCATCGTGCGGAACGCGGAGGGCTTCTTGCGGCATCGAGCGTACATCGCAGAGAACCCGTCGAAGGCACACTTGCGCGATGGCGAGTTTTT
Organism: Planctomycetota bacterium; assembly: GCA_016872855.1. Taxonomy (GTDB): domain Bacteria; phylum Planctomycetota; class PUPC01; order DSUN01; family DSUN01; genus DSUN01. Next base: position 194 of record VGYV01000457.1, on the reverse strand, counting down.
GCTATACAAGGGGCCGGACCCGTAGCGTGCCGGCTTGTGACGGCATGAGTGCCGGAGGCCGCGCCTCCGGCGCTCCGGAGTCCGCGTCTCCGACGCGGAAGGAGATTTCCGCCCCGGAGGGGCGGACTCCGGAGTCCGCGTCTCCGACGCGGAAGGAGATTTCCGCCCCGGAGGGGCGGACTCCGGAGTCCGCG